>JAUXHQ010000069.1 GCA_030621455.1 Deltaproteobacteria bacterium | reverse complement strand
ACGGGGGATACAAAACGATCGTTCTTGCCCCGAAATCGGGCCAGGAACTCCATGACTTTATGCAACTAGGTTTTTATCTTGGAGATAAATACAGGACTCCGGTTATCATCCTCAGCGATGCCATTCTCGGTCAGATGATGGAATCCGTTGAGCTACAAACCCTCGATTTTGGACCATTACCGGAGAAGGATTGGGCTGTTACAGGGAAGAAGGATAGTAAAGACGGCAACAGGCGCTTTTCATCCATCGCCCAGGGGATGTTGCCTACCCCAAGACACCCGAACCTCCGTGCATTTTGGGTAGATTACAAGAATAAGCTCGACTCCATAAAGGAGAATGAGGTCAGGTATGAGACCTCTCAGTTGGATGATGCGGAGTTGATATTGGTGGCCTTTGGTTATGTGGCAAGGGTTTGTGAGCAGGCCCTTCTCTGGGCACGGGATAAAGGGTTAAAGGTTGGTTTAATTCGACCCATTACACTGTGGCCGTTTCCTTCTAAGATCTTTGAAGAGAAATCCCTCACAGGAGCCAAATTTTTGGTAGTAGAAGACAACATGGGTCAAATGATTGAGGACGTTAAATTGTCCGTGCAAGGACGTGCTGAGGTCCATTTGGTGAGTTCTCTCGACAGGCATTTGCCCATTGAAGAAGGGGCGATATATCCTGAGAAGGTACTCGAAAAGCTAGAGGAAATAATTTAAGAAGGGGGTCTTTAATGGAAGAAAAATGGATTGCAGGAACACCCAAATTATGGAGGGATATCCCGCTGATAATATCCTTCTGTCCCGGCTGTCAACATGGTGCCGCCATAAAGACATTGTGTGAAGTGATAGATGAATTGGGTATGGAGAATAACTGTGTTTTGGTAGTTGGAGTAGGTTGTAATACGATGGCCTCTGTGCTTGTGGATGTTGATTCAGTGATGGTCGCACACGGAAGGCCGGGTGATGTGGCTTCGGCGATGAAGCGCGTTCTCGGCAAGGACACTATGGTTATTACGTGGCAGGGAGACGGGGACACGCTTGCCATAGGTTGTGAACCGACTGTGCATGCAGCGGCCAGGAGTGAGAAGATAACAACCTTTATGGTGAACAACGCCAATTACGGCACCACAGGGGGGCAATTGGCGCCGACCTCAGTGATGGGACAGGTCACTACAACTTCTCCCCTGGGACGGACTCCTTCCCATGGATACCCTATACAAGGAAGTGAGTTTTTAGGGAGTCTAAAGGGCGTAGCTTATTCCGCCAGGGGTGCGTTTACCAGCCCCGCCAACTATCAGAAGACCAAGAAATATATGAAGAGAGCCCTGGAGAAGCAAAGAGACGGAGTTGGGTACAGTTTCGTGGAGATATTATCCACCTGTCCGGCAAATTGGCACATGTCCCCAATAGAGAGCCTAAAGTGGATAGAGGAAGAAATGATACCTCAGTTTCCTCTTGGCGAATTCAAAAATGTTGACAAGATTGAATAGGAGGATATATGCAGGGAGCATCATCCAGAAAACACGATGTAATAGTTGCAGGGATTGGAGGGACAGGATCGATGATGATAGGCCAGATACTGGCCTCCGCCGGGGTTACCCAGTACAAGAATACCCTGTGGAACCCCAGTATGACAACCGCAAGAAGGGGAGCGCCTGCGGATTGCACGGTCATACTCTCCGATGATGAAATCACATCACCTTTACTCTTGAGGGCCGAGACCGTACTCATGACAGAATCGTCTCGCTTGGAGGCCTTTGAAGACAGGGCTATGCCAAGGGGAATCATCATTATGGAGGCAAGCGGGAAGACGAAAGATGTGGAAAGGGACGACGTCACGGTATTCGAAGTCCCCGGTGTTGAGACAGCCGCAAGGCTTGGCAATACCTTGGCCCGAAACATGGTCATGTTGGGAGCGTATATAGAAAAATTGAAGGCTCTCTCAATAGAATCCGTGGAGGAGGGGATCAGCAAGAAATTCAGCGGCAATGATAAGGTTCGGGAACTTAACCTCAGCGCCTTCAGGGAAGGGCTTAAGATAGCGGCAGATATCTGAACATAGAGGCATCTACTGAGAAGGTGCTGGAGAAGTTAATTCACACAGGACATATCTCTATAACCGCACCGGTTGGAAAAATGCGACCGGTGTGGTTATAATCCAGACCATACCTTGAATCATCTTCTGTTCTTCATTGAAATGACACATCGTCTCTCTCCCGGTTTTCCTTTCTACCCGTTATTGAGTAAAGACAGTGTCAAAATCAGGACTAAGACCTCATTTATTTCGTTGGTGGCGCCGAAAGTGTCTCCAGTGACCCCTCCGATCTTCTTTCTGTAAAATGAGAATAGTCCCCAGGTTGTAATACCGATTACCGTGATTACTATTATCCCCTCCACACCCAATAATATCAAAGATAATAAGAAGGCCGTAATTGTAGCCAACGAAAACTCTCTCTTGCCAAGATAATAAGCAAAAGGTGATCCGATTCCAGGGTCTGACCTGGCATAATCAGAAAAGAAACAGACCTGTACCATGGAACATCTGCTAATCACCGGCATAGCGATCAAAACCTGATTCTTGATCTCGTCCGGGATATTTATTAGGGAAACATATTTCAGTAACAATACCATTATCAGGCCGACGGCTCCAATGGCGCCTGTCCTGCTGTCACGCATTATTCGGAGAATCTCCTCTTTAGTATTCCCCCCTGCTAAACCATCGATAGTATCAGCCAGACCGTCCAGGTGTAAGGCGCCGGTACATATTATAAGCGTTGCTATCAGTATCCCGTTTACCACGGAGCTGGGTAAGATGCTCGAAAGTAGCAGGTTGAGAGATACTAAGACAAACCCGAGGAGTAATCCGATCATCGGGAAGTATCCCATGGACCTTGCCAGGTCTTTAGGTGTTACCTGAACATCTCTGGAGAGACGGATGACTGTCAGGAATTGTAAAGCAATAATAAAGTATTTCATTACGTTATGGCTTCTTCAACATCGGCTTCAGCAAAGGTAGCCATCTCTGTCAGGATCTTTACCCCCGCATCCACAAGGTTAATCCCCAATGCCGCCCCGGTTCCCTCTCCCAGTCTAAGTGATAGGTCCAGCATTGGCTCTAACCCGACCTTTTCAAGCATTATCCTGTGTCCCGGCTCTGCCGAGCAGTGGGACGCAAAGAGGTAAGGCTTGATTAAAGGATTCATTTTTACAGCTATTAATGCGCCGGCGGTAGATATAAATCCGTCAATTACTGTTGGAACCCTCTTGGATGCTGCCCCAATAATCAGACCTGCAATCCCTGCAATTTCAAATCCACCTACCTTTGTCAAGACCTCCAGGGGGTCCGCCGGGTTTGGACTATTAATGTTTATGGCCCTCTCTATGGCATCGATTTTCTTTCCAAGGGTTTCATCGTCTATGCCGGTACCTCTGCCAACAACGGTACGCACAGGCTTACCTGATATTACCGCCAGGATTGCACTGCTGGGCGTTGTATTCCCTATACCCATATCTCCACTACCAAAAATATCGGCTCCTTTACCGGCATACTCATCGGCCAGGTCAATACCCACATTTATGGCATTCACCGCCTCTTCAACGGACATTGCCGGCCCTCTCGCCATATTTCTTGTGCCTCCAGCGACCTTTCTGCCCAGCAGCCCCTCAAGTGACCCAAAATCATAATCTACCCCGATATCAACCACCACAACTTCGACGCCAACATGTTTGGCCAGCACATTGACTCCCGCGCCTCCTGCTAAGAAGTTGAGAACCATCTGTTTCGTAACCTCTTTCGGAAAGGCGCTGACCCCTTCTTCCACAATCCCGTGGTCACCGGCAAAGGTAAAAATGAATTTATCTTCAATCTTCGGATCAAGGTTCTCCGTAATGGCCACGTATCTTTTTGCAAAGTCCTCCAACCTCCCGAGACTCCCCTGGGGTTTCGTGAGGTTGTCCAACCTTTCCTGGGCCTTTTGGAAGAATTCTTCCTTCAAGGGCTCGATCCTTGCGAGTGTATCCCTTAGCTTTTGCACTTTCAATATCCTTTCGTTACTTTATCTTCAATGGTAACCCGGAGACTACCAGATAAACCGAACTAGCTGTCTTTCCCAGCATCTGATTTGCTCTTCCTGAAATATCCCTGAACAACCGCGCCAATCTGTTTTCCGGGACGATACCCATCCCCACCTCATTCGAGACAATAATCAGGTCGTAATCGACTCCTCTGCTGACATTGACCAGCTTTTCAATGTCAGCCATTGCACGCTCTTCACTATCCTGATAAATGTGCAGGAGATTAGAGATCCAAAGGGTTATACAGTCTATCAATACCACCCCATACTTTCCCCTTATGCCATTCAAGACCCCTGGTAGATCGATGGGTTCCTCTATGGTATCCCACCCTTTTCCCCTTTCTGCTTGATGCTTTTTTATCCGTTCCTCCATCTCTTCATCAAGAGGTTCTGCGGTGGCGATGTAGGCCCGCCGCTTGCTCACGGGCATGGCGAGGTTGTAAGCGAAAGCACTCTTCCCGCTCCGTGCTCCACCTGTTACGAGGATTAGTTCGCAGCTCATATCAGTGATACATCCATAATGCGTCTAAGCTTTTGTCACCGTTTTTTCTCTGTAATACCCTTCGAAGGAAGAATACTCCTGTCCGCAACCATTCACATTTAGGGAGTGTTCAAACCGGGCAATTGACTGTTGGGGGAGATATTGTTCTTTGGGCATAGTTTCCGTGGGGGGTGTCTATGCGACTTGGAGCCTGGATCAAGCGAAAATCTTTTTCCTCAGGGAGGACATCTCCTGGTCAAAGGATGTGATACTGCAACCACACCTCTCTTCCCATACCTGATATACAAGGCTTGCATATGTCTCGGCATCATCCCCGGTCAAACCATGGTCTTCTCTTATACGGTCACCCATAGATTCTATAAACTCATCCCTGTCCTGTAATATAATCTCTTTCTTTGCCGCCCTGAAGACCTTAGAAAAGATATTTTTGCCATCATCAAATTTCTTAAAAAACTCGAGGTCCGAATCCTTTTCTGCCATGTTAAATCCTCCCAGGAGTCAAGAGGCCGGAGCATGCATAGCCTATAGCTTACCATGTATGAGAAATTACATCGTATTCGCAAACACTCCGGCAGTTCACCTCATTCTTACTACACCCCGGGTTGAAACCCAGGCATACATAACCGACTTTACTTTTGACCTCATCCCTCACCCTAACAACGATATCCCCGTAATCGTCTTCGGCCAGCTCCAATACGTTTTGAGGACAGGCATCAACACACTTCCCACATCCGTCACATTTGTCGGTGTCTATCACTATGTAGTAGTCTCCGCTACCATCCGTATACCCGTAGTTGACTATCATTCCATCTACACCTCGGCAAAAATCTTAACAGTCCACAGTGACCAAAAATCTTTCCAACCTGTGCAGTTTATATAAACCTAGTGTCTTGAATTGTCTATGATGTTTCGATTGCGTTAAGCGCCGGCTGCTTGTTTCGTTTGCTTGTTATACGTAAGGACCTGGCCAACATCAAAATATACATAAGAGACGTATAAAACCCATTACACATACAACCTTATGCCAGACTGTAGTTCATAACAAGCAAACGAAATATGTAGCCGGCAAGCAGTGACCCTGCTCAACTGCACAGGTCGAAATCTTTACCCAATCCGCAACCATAAACCTCCAGAGGATACTATTGACTTTTGGACCTGTCTTTATGTTTAGCTTTCTTGCACAACTCTTCTGCAAAAAGGGCTGCACCGATAGCCCCCACAATCTGAGGTTCGTCCGATATGAGAGGGGTCATTCCCACCTTCTCCGCCACCTTCCTGACAACACCTATATTCTTCGCAATCCCACCGGTTATCACGAAGTCTGCCTCTATACCGACCCTTTGAAGCAAAGCGAACACCCTTGTGGCTATGGCCTCGTGAACACCGGAGAGGATCTCACTCTTCGGGGTCCCCTTTCTTAAGAGAGAAACCACCTCTGACTTGGCAAAAACAGCACACGCCGAACTCACCATTGCGTCCCTTTCCGCCCCCAAAGAGATCCTTCCGATATCTTCGAGGGGTTCATCGAGCACCTCTGCCATTACGTCACAGAACCTCCCCGTTCCAGCCGCGCACTTGTCGTTCATTGCAAAATTTGTAACCTTTCCCACATCATTGCATTTTATAGCCTTGCAGTCCTGTCCGCCCATGTCAAGTATTGTTCTGACTGTGGGAAACAGGTAATTGGCTCCTCTTGCATGGCATGAGATCTCTGTTATGTTTTTGTCTGCAAAAGGAACGATAACCCTCCCATATCCTGTTGCCACAGTATATTCGATATCTCCGAACGAGATAGAGGCATTATCGAGTGCTTCATCCGTCGCTTTTTCCGCAGTTTTTGCACTATCTGCTCCTGTTCTCACAATACTGTATGATAGTATTTCGCCATCTCTCATCAGCACTGTCTCGCCGCTCAAAGAACCTATATCTACTCCGGCAACTATCATATTCTCCTCCTTGATACGCAACCTCGGAAAACAGCTCTTTCAAAAATAATCCACCTGTGCAGTTGAGCAGGATTGCGTTAAGCGCCGGCAAGCGGTAAACCTGATCAATAGCACGAGTCGAAAAGAGTGCAACCTTTACTTCCTATCTAGGGCAACAAGCGCGGCTCCCAAGGCTCCGACTACTCTTGGATGTTCCGGCACATGCAATATTGTTCCCAATTTCTCTTCCAATGCCTTGATCATCCCTATGTTTTTCGCTACTCCCCCCGTCATAACAACATCATCCATTATCCCCACTCGATTCGACATGCCGAATATCCTCTCAGCTATGGAATCATGGATACCGGCCAATATATCATTTCTTGGTGTTCCCCTGTGAACATGGGAGACTACCTCAGACTCGGCAAATACAGCGCACATACTGCTGATCATGGCTTTTTCTTTGTGTTTCAAGGATAACTCGCCCACCTCTTCGATAGGTACTTCCAAAGCCTTTGCCATTGTATCCAAAAATATTCCTGTTCCTGCCGCACATTTATCATTTCCAACAAAGTCTTCTACAACTCCGTTTTTGTTAAGGCGTATTATCTTACTACTCTCAGCACCGATGTCAATCACGGTCCTTGCCGATGGGAATAACCAGTAGGCCCCTTTAGCGTGGCACATCATCTCTGATTTAGATTCTTTTGCAAAAGGGATCGACTTCCTGCCACAGCCCGTGGTAACAATATATTCTAACTGATCAAAGGATATATTCGCCTTTCTCAGGGCCTCATCCGTGGCTTTTTTTGCCATTACAACCCCTTCTTCTCCTGTAGTGAGTATGTTGGCGGCCAAGATCCTGTCATCTTCCATTAGAACCACCTTGGTGCTCAGGGAGCCAACATCAATGCCGGCGACTATCATTATATACCTCCATTTTCAGCAGTCCACAGCGTTTGGTTGACAGGGCTTAACCCTTCCCTTCTTCATCCTGAACGACCTCTACGTTCTCTATGTCATCCCACCTGTAGCCCTCTGTATGGGGGTATACAATACCGCAGGTTCCCAGGACCTGGGGTTTATAGTTACTGTACTCCTCCAGATCCTTGAATTCATCAGATATACTAATGGAATCACCTGCCTGGGCTATAACAAGCCCCCTTGCCAAACCGCCCTCTTTTAGCCTTATTTCAACATACTTACCCCACAGGTCTTCTCTTTCCTCGTCTGCAACTTGATGGGATTGTTCTTTTTCTGCCATTGATCTGCTCCTCACTTCCGGTTGGCTGTTGTCAAAAATTCACCGCGGAAAACAAAAAGTCTGATTTTGACTGTTACGATTAGTCAATAATCAATACCTTAACTATCACGACATCCTTCATTTGTCAAAAATATTCGACCTGTGCAGTTACACAAACCTAGTGTTTTGAAGTGTCTCCGATGGTTCAGTTAACAGGATTAAGGCAAGCGGCACACCTGACCAACTGCACAGG
>JAUXHQ010000170.1 GCA_030621455.1 Deltaproteobacteria bacterium | reverse complement strand
ATGCGGCCATTAAGAAAACTGATTCTTCCATTTGTCTTCGTTGTCTTGACAATTGAATATTCCTGTACATCTCCCAGATATCTCCACTATCCTAAATCATCCAAGGAAGAAGCAGAGATAGGCATAGCATCGTGGTACGGGGCGGATTTTCACGGCAAACCAACATCCAGTGGGGAGATATACAACATGTATGATTTGACTGCGGCCCACAAGACCTTGCCTCTTGGCACCTACGTGACGGTTACTAACCTGGAAACCGGAAAATCCGTGGCTGTAAAGATAAACGATCGAGGCCCGTTCGTGAAAGGGAGGATCATTGACCTCTCTTATGCCGGAGCAAAGGCCTTGGACATGGTGGAGAATGGAATTGCCAGGGTTCGAGTTGTGGTAACGCGAAGGGTAAAGCACCATGCCTTGCCCTATACACTACAGGTTGGTTCATTTAAAGAACGGATGAATGCTTTAAAGTTGAAGCGAGAATTGGATAAGCAATACGAAGATGTCTATATTATAATTACAAAAACATCGGGTGGTCATTACCATAGGGTAAGGATGGGGTATTTCGATTCAAGAGAGTCGGCGGAGAAGGTCGCTCAACGATTGATCCGGGATGGATATACTTCTTTCCCCACAACAAGGGAGTGGTGATCGGTCATGTTTTTCATCAATAAATCAGATGACATGTGGTCCGTTATTAGAAGGCGTTTCATGATTGAAATTGCGCAAATTTAGTTTGCGCAAAAGGGTATCCTATGATATCTTTTTCAGTATACATCGCGATACTGGAGTTGTTCGATATCCTCGAATCTGATCTTTTGGAAAGGAGATATTTATGGGTAGTGAAGAGAAAATCAAGTCAACTAGACGATTCGACGTCTGTCCTGTTACTGAAACCTCAGCCGGTATACCTCTGAAGGATGTGTACGGTCCTCAAGATTTGGAAGGGATCGATTACAAGGATGATGTGGCAGACCCTGGAGAGTATCCTTTCACTAGGGGTATCTGGAGCAATATGTACAGGGGAAAATTGTGGACAAGAAGGGTCTTTACAGGTCTGGGGTCCACTGCGGACACCAATGAGAGATATAAGTACTTGCTGGGCAAGGGTGCATCAGGATTGTACTGCTTTGGTGATACCATAACCCATCAGGGGATCGACCCGGATCATCCTCTGGCTGAAGGTTATGCGGGGGTCAGTGGTGTTTCCATAGTCTGTTTGCAGGATATGTATCACCTCTTCGATGGGATATCACTGGAAGACGTGAGTGTATCCTTTAACAATCCCTCTATGGCAGCCACTGTTGTGTACGCGGCGTTTGTTGCGTATGCGGAAGAGATGGGGTACGACCTCAGCAAGATCAGCGGTTCTATCCTTAACGAACCGATACATCTCGTGTACAGTATGTTTGAGACCAACGCCAAGCCATTAGAACTCGCGGCAAAATTGGCAACCGATGTGATTGAATACTCCATAAAAAATACTCCTAGATGGCATCCGATAGCCCCCAACGCTTATGACATGCATGAGAAAGGAGCCAACGCTATCCAGGAAATGGCTTTTACCATAGCCATCATGGAGGAATATATTCAGAGGATGATAAAGAGGGGGTACAATATCGATGCTTTTGCTCCGAGGGTGAGTGTGTTCGGGTGTGCGTGTGATATAGACTTCTTTGAAGAGATCTGCAAATTCAGGGCAGCCAGAAAGGTGTGGGCCAAATTGATGAAAGAAAAATACGGCGCAAAGAAAGCTGCGTCCTGCAGGCTGTATTTATCGGTTCACACATCCGGAAACTCTCTAACGGTGCAACAGCCTGTAAACAATGTGGCAAGGGTTACCCTTGAATCCCTCGCATGTGTACTCGGTGGTCTCCAGTCATTCGATCCGGCAGGATACGATGAGGGTTACTACATACTCACAGAACACTCGGCTTTAACATCATTGAACATCCACAATATACTCGCCTATGAGTCAAGAGTAGCAAGCGTGGCAGATCCACTGGCCGGTTCCTATTTTATTGAGTCTCTTACGGAGAAGATGGAACAGGAAATGTTTAAGATCATCAATAAGATAGACGACATGGGTGGTGCAATCAAGGCCACGGAATCGGGGTGGATCGGTTCGGAGATGGATCATGAACTCATTAAAGAGCAAAAAGAGATAGAGGAAAAGAAGAGAATCATAGTGGGGATGAATGAGTTTACCGTTTCAAAGGAAGAAGAGGTCCCGATAGAGGTGGGGAGAGATCGGCCTCTTGAAGAACAGATGGCTACCTCTAAGAAGAGGGAAGATGAGATCAGGAAACTGCGGGAAACAAGGGACAACAAGGCAGTAAAGAATGCGTTGGAAGATTTGAGAGGTCAGGCAGCCAAGGGCGAGGGTCATAATCTGATACCCGCCATGATGGAATCATTGAGGGCCAAGGCAACCCTCGGAGAGATACTGGGAGTGATTCGTGAGGCGAACGATACGAGTTACGACCCTTATGAAGTTATACAATATTCCCTTTAGCGGTTCCGTACGCCGGGCTATATAATGTAGTGGTTCAGTATTGAGGAAGAGCAGTATCCATGGATCATTTCAGGGAACGAGATGACCAGTGACAGATCAGTTGGAAGACGGGTAGTTGATAAGCGGAAGGTTACATCAGCTTGCCGCTTAGTGTTTAAGAAAGGGGGTTCATGATGGAAAATTCCAGCAGAAAGGTCAAGATAGTGGTTGCCATGCCTGGACTGGATTGCCATGATAGGGGGATCATTTATTTGAGCCATGTACTGAGAGAGGCGGGCATGGAAGTAGTCTATCTGGGTAGGTTCAATACACCGGAAAATATCGTCAATACAGCAATAGAAGAAGATGCAGATGTTATTGCTCTGAGTTACTTGAATGATCATCTCTATATGATATTTTTCCCAAGGGTTGTGGAATTACTCAAAGAAAGAGGGGCCAGCGATATATGTGTTATGGCAGGCGGAAGGATCATTGAGGAAGACAGACCCAAGCTGAAAGAATTGGGGATAACCGGGTTTTTTGGACAGAGTACCCCTACTCCGGTTATGGTTGACCATATAGTAAAGAGGGTAAAGAGAGAGAGGTGGAAGGTGAATTAATCCTTGAAAGGAGTCCTGCAATGGCAAATGAAAAGAAAATAGCCCCTGAGAGACGTTTCGATGGTTGCCCCACAACAGAAACATTATCGGGTATCCCTATCAAGGCGAGGTATGGTCCGGAGGATATAAAGGATATAGACTATGAAAAAGACATAGGGGAACCGGGAGAGTATCCTTTTGTGAGGGGCATATGGAGGTAACATGTATAGGGGGAAGTTATGGACAAGACGGGTATTTACCGGTCTGGGAACGGGCATGGATACGAACGAGAGGTACAGGCGTCTCATCGAACATGGAGAAACCGGTCTATACTGGTTCGGAGATGTCCCATCTTTTCATGGGATTGATCCGGATCATCCTATGGCAGCCGGGAATGCCGGGGTATCAGGCGTATCTTACTGTTGTTTGAAGGATATGTACGCACTCTTCGATGGGATCTCCCTGGAGGATGTAAGTGTGTCCAACAACTGTCCCAGTATGGCGGCGGCTCCTACCTATGCTATCTTTGCAGCTTATGCGGAAGAACAGGGCTATGATCTCAAAAAGATCAGCGGCTCGGTGCTCAATGAACCGATCCATGGCGTTTCATCACTATATCCCACTAACTGTGAACCTCTGGACCTGACCGTGAAAGTGGCGACGGATGTCATAGAGCATTCCATCAAAACCACCCCAAGGTTCCATCCCCTGGCTCCAAACGCCTATGACCTGGCGGAGTTTGGAGCTAACCCTGTGCAGGAGATGGCAATGACAATCGCCATTACCAGGGAATATATCGACCGTATGCTGGCCCGGGGCTATGATATAGATGAATTTGTCTCCAGAACAAACATATTCGGTTGCAGTACGGACATACACCTTTTCGAGGAAGTAGCAAAATACAGAGCAGCCAGGAAGGTGTGGTCAAAATTGATAAGGGAGCGCTACGGTGCAAAGAAACCAGGGTCATACCGTCTATACCTCTCTTCCCATACATTGGGTTCATCGCTGACCAAGGAACAGCCGGTAAATAACATTGTGAGGGTTGCGGTAGAAACCCTGGGCTGCGTCTTGGGGGGGCTTCAGTCTGTCGATCCCAGCGGTTACGGAGAGGGATATTTTGTGCTCACTGAGGAAGAAGGACTCACCAACCTTAACCTCCAGAACATCCTTGCATATGAGACTGGGGTGGCGGCGACCGCCGATCCCCTGGCAGGTTCCTATTATGTGGAATCGCTTACCTCCAGGATGGAAGAAGAGATGTGGAAGATAATCGACAAGATCGAAGAGATGGGAGGCGCGATCAAGGCTACGGAATCCGGTTGGATACGGCAGGAATTGGAGAAAGGAATAATCAAGAAACAAAAGGATATCGAAGAGAAGAAGAGGATAATGGTTGGGCTGAACGATTTTGTAATCCCTCCCGAGCAAGAAGTCCCCATAAAAGTAGGGAGGGATAGGCCGGTAGAAGAACAGGTGGCAACCTCCAAAAAAAGGGAAGAAGAGATAAAGGTATTCAAGGAGAAGCGTAATAAGTCCAAAGCGAAGAACGGCCTGGAAGATTTGTGGGACGATGCGAAGAAGGGGGAAGTGTGCTGCCTGATTCCATCGATGATCAATGCCCTGAGGGCCGATGCCACGTTCGGAGAGATCCTGGGCGTAATCCGTACGGCAAATGGTTATTCTTATGATCCTTATAAGATGATTGATTACCCATTTTAGTTAGTTTCCATCCGGAGATTAAAAATGTCCTGGTACTGCTCTGCAGCTGAAGCCAGGGCATTTTTTGTCTCTACCACCCCTTTGTGAAAAGGAGGCTTCAAGAGTCACGACAGGCTTGTGAAGCCTTCCTATTGAAATAATTGAGGTACCCGGACGCACACATGGGGATGTGATGGTCCATTACCCATCGGTGAAGGGGTTCCATCCCTTCACCCGAGCCCAGAGACTCCCTCGTGTCTTGCCTGAATTTCTCCGTGATCGCTTCGAGAGAGATATCCCCACCCGCCATTCGCGACACCGTCTCCTTCCATCTCCTAAGCCACTCAATGCTTGTACCCAGGATATTACTCACCCTGTCGACCGGCCCAAAGTGGGAAAAGAGCAAGAGGTCTAAATCAAGGCCCGCAAAACCTCTAATCGTCTCGATATT
>JAUXHQ010000172.1 GCA_030621455.1 Deltaproteobacteria bacterium | reverse complement strand
AGCATGATCTGGTTTATAGAATAATCAGAATAAATTAACTTTAGGCACTTGTAACTTTTTGTGTAACCGCACAAGTTAGGAAAAGTGTAAACTACTTTTGATATTGCATGAAGGATGCCCAAATAATCCACAGGATTTTGTGTGACCGCGACAGTATGAGAAATCATGATGATTAAAGCAGTGAATCCGGCAACTGGAGAAGTGATCAGGAAGTACGAAGAGATGACGGCGGAAGAGGTGGCAATGGTGATCACGGAATCACATGAAGCCTTTTCAGGGTGGCGAAAAACGAGCTTTGCGAAGCGGTCAGAGCTGATGAGGAGAGCTGCCGGTATCTTGCTAGATAATTCGCGTGAATATACGATGTTGATGGCCCAAGAGATGGGCAAACCCATAAAGGACGGCAGGGCGGAAATAGAAAAATGTGCCCGGGTCTGCGACTACTACGCAGAAAACGCCGAGAAGTTCCTGGCGGACGAAATCATAGAGACGGACGCAACCAGGAGCTTTGTCACTTGCAAACCATTGGGCGTCATACTCGCGGTAATGCCCTGGAATTTCCCTTTTTGGCAGGTTTTTCGTTTCAGCGCGCCCGCTCTTATGGCCGGTAATACGAGTATCGTAAAGCACGCTTCAAACGTCCCGGGTTGTGCTTTGGCCATTGAGGATGTCTTCCGCAAAGCAAGGTTTCCTCAGAATGTCCTCAGAACATTACTCGTCAGGAACAATAAAGTTGAAACAATCATAGAGGATTCAAGGGTCAAGGCAGTCACCCTTACCGGGAGTGTACCTGCGGGCAAGGCTGTTTCCGGGAAGGCGGGTGAAATGATCAAAAAGACAGTCCTCGAACTGGGGGGCAGTGACCCATATGTGATCTTGGAGGATGCCGACCCTGAGGTTGCGGTGACGGCATGTGTCGCAAGCAGGCTTAACAACTCCGGACAGAGTTGCATCTCAGCAAAGCGGTTTGTCATAGTCGAGCCCCTTAGACAGCGGTTTGAGGAGCTTCTGGTGCAGCGTATGCGTGCTTTAAAGGTCGGCGATCCAATGGAGGAGTACACGGCACTGGGTCCTTTGGCCAGGCACGACCTGAGGGATCAGGTTCACCGGCAAGTAATCATGAGTGTTGAAAAAGGTGCAAAATGTCTTCTTGGCGGTAAGGTTCCAGCGCACAGAGGCGCCTTTTATCCTCCCACTGTCCTCACAGATGTCAAGAGAGGTATGCCTGCATACGAAGAGGAGTTATTCGGACCGGTGGCATCAATCATCTCAGTGAAGGATGAGAAAGAAGCGATCAGGGTGGCAAATGATTCCGTATTTGGTCTTGGTGCGGCCATCTTCACCAAGGATGTGGCAAAGGGAGAAAGGATTGCGGCAGACGAGCTTGATGCGGGCTGCTGTTTCGTTAACACCTTTGTCAAGTCTGATCCCCGTCTGCCCTTCGGAGGTGTGAAGGAAAGCGGGTATGGTCGCGAGTTGTCTCATTACGGGATCAAGGAGTTTGTAAATATCAAAACCGTTTTTGTGAAGTGAGTGGACGTAAACGGATGGTTTAGTTACCGGGAGGAACAATGATCAGGAAAGCATTACTTTTGAGGGTCCTCGATGCCGCCAGTATGCAGAGATGGAATGACAAGATCAGGCCGGTGGAATTGACGGAACTCGATAAACAAGCCCACAAAATGATAATCGCTTACACTCTCGGCAAATATGAAGAGGACAAGGATGAATTTGATTGGATAGAGGTCATTGAAGGCGGCCTCTTCGAATTCCTGCAGCGCCTTGTTGTCACAGACATAAAACCCCAGATCTTTCATAGAATTAAAGAGGATAAGGCCAAGTACAGAGAACTGAATCAATGGGTTTTCAAAGAATTGGAGTCAATCATATCACCTCTCGGTGATGAATTCTGCGAAAGGTTCACAAACCACTTCTTTTCGGAGGCGCCAGGCAATATTAATAGAAGGATCTTAGACGCAGCACATTTTTACGCCACCAAGTGGGAGTTCAACATCATAGAACGCGCAAACCCCGAAAGCTATGAGATAGAGGATATAAAGAAGAGCCTTCGGATAGAACAGGAAAAGAATTATGATCTGGAGGGTATGGCGCAACTGGTAATGTATCATAGACTGAGGGACTTCGTAGACCTGTGCGGCCAACTGAGGTTTCAGGTAAGATGGGGCCATATACACAGAATCCCAAAAACATATGTCCTGGGGCATATGTTGATGGTTGCCATACTGTCGTACCTCTTTACCCTTGAGATAAAAGGCTGCAGGAGAAGGTGTATAAATAACTACTTTACCGGATTATTCCATGATCTGCCTGAGGTCCTTACCCGGGACATAATCTCTCCGGTCAAGAAATCCGTAAAGGGCTTGAGCCGTCTAATAAAGCAGTATGAAATGGAACAGATGAGAGAGGTATACAGTATGATCCCATCGGAATGGCACGATGAAATCAAGATGTTTACTGAGGATGAATTCACGAGTACTGTGAGAATTGACAACAAGACAACAATGGTAAAGAGCAACGACATTAGCGACAGGTATGATGGAGATGAATTCAATCCAAGGGATGGAGAGCTGGTAAAGGTAGCGGACGATTTGTCCGCATTTATAGAAGCATATTCCGCCATTAAAAATGGAAGCAAGAGCCCTGATCTGGATTATGCCAAGGCATCCATAAAGAAACAATATCAAAAGCCCCGATTTGATATCGGGGGTCTCAATATTGGAGAGATCTTCGCTGATTTTGATTAAGAGAAGTGGGGGGATACCATGGATATCAAGGTAAACGAGTCTATCGTCTTCCTCGTGGAAGGAGACATAACCAAAGAGAAAACCGATGCTATTGTCAATGCAGCCAATTCAAGGTTGGCGGGCGGTGGGGGTGTAGACGGTGCGATTCACCGGGCCGGCGGCCCGGCCATTATGGAGGAGTGCAGAAAGATCGGCGGGTGTCCCACCGGAAAAGCGGTAATCACTACCGGGGGGAAACTCGATGTCAAACACGTGATCCATACTGTAGGCCCCATATACAGGGGAGGAATGAAGAATGAAGCCGGGCTTCTGGCGAGCGCGTACAAGGAAAGTCTCAAACTTGCCTCATCAAAAGGATTGAAGAGTATAGCTTTTCCTTCTATCAGTACCGGGGCCTATGGGTATCCTTTGGCAGAGGCTGCCAATATCGCATTAAAGACCGTGACGGATTACCTGAAAGAGAAGACCGATATTAAAACGGTTCGCTTTGTCCTCTTTGGGCGGCAGGCATATGAGGAATACGAGAAGGCACTCAAAAGTATTGTTTGAAAAAAAACGACTGTGCAGTTGGTCAGGTTTACCGCTTGCCGGCTGCTTAACCCAATGCTGTTCACTTATTCATCAGAGACACTTCAAGACATTGGGGTTGAGTAACTGCACAGGTTGAAAGAAATGAGGAAGTCAGAATGATAAATGACGTGATCGGAACTGTTTTCTATCCTCGAAACGTGGCGGTAATCGGCGCCTCCGAATCGAGGGACAATATGGGCAAAAACATAGTCCAGAACCTTCTGGACCATCACTTTCAGGGTGAGGTGTTCCCAGTGGGTCCGAAGGGGGGCAGTATCTTCGGATTGACGGTATATCCGTCCGTGCTGGATATACCGGAGAATATAGACTTTGCCGCCATGATCACACCCGCCAGAACCGTGCCGGATCTCGTTGGTCAATGCGGCAAGAAAGGGGCAAAGGTTATCTATATAGCTACAGGCGGATTCAGGGAATTCAACAGTGAAAACGTTGACCTTGAGACAGAGATACTGGCGCAGGCCAGAAGATATGATGTCAGATTGATAGGACCTAACTGTATCGGGGTGATCAACAGTGAGATCGGGCTCTGTCTGCCCTTCTCGGCCATACCTCCCCTTAAGATAGGTCCCGTATCGATCCTCTCCCAAAGCGGGGGTGTGGCCAACAGTTACCTCATGCATCTCTTTGCGGAAAACATAGGGGTTAACAAATGGGTGAGCATGGGCAATAAGCTCGATCTGGAAGAGACTGATTTTATAGAGTACCTCTTGGAAGATCCATGGACCCAGGTCATTTGTGTCCATTCAGAGGGGTTGAAGATGGGAAAAAGGCTCCTGGAACTGGCACAGTCATCTACGAAACCCATCATACTCCATAAGGTGAGCCGGTTTGGGGCTACGGCGGAAGTCGCCGATTCTCATACCGCTGCCATAGCCAATGACGATAGACTCATTGACGCCATATGCCGGCAGGGTCCGATCGTCAGGGCGGGAACCATCAATGAGGCGGTAAACTATGCAAAGGCATTCATATTACCAAAGCTCAATGGAAACAGGCTCGCGGTTGTCTCCCGTTCCGGGGGTCACGGCGTGATAGCCACCGATTTCTGCGTCAAATATGGCTTTGAGATGCCCCCGTATAATGATGAATACCTAAAGAGAGTTGAAGAGTTCTTCAGGGCAAAGGTAGTAAAAACCGCTAACCCTCTTGACCTTGGCGACTTGTGGAATTTTGAGTCATACTGGTATATATTGGAAAATGCTATAAAACAGGACCAGTTCGATGGTATGTTGTTCGTTTTTGCCTACAATTTGGTTCAACAGCATGAACTCATGGTAAACACAACGATTTTTTTATCGGAATTGATAAGACGTTACAATAAACCCATTGCCTTTGTTCTTCAGGGATGGAAGGATAGGGTAGATAGGCTGAGAGAGAGCGTCTCTTTTCCCGTTTTTTCCGAGATAGACGAAGCAGTGAAGGCCCTTGCAACCTCTCGGGACTTTTACCGCAAGAAGAGCATGAACACCTAAGGTTACCCTCAGGGACGAGGCCGAAAGCCGAGCGCCAACTTGAGGAAGTCATTTCGGCCTCGTCCCTTATGGTATGATCCATTCCTCCCCAAAGTGGAGAGGAAGCTCCCCACAACAGACAGGTCCCACATTCACATGCCACCCTGTAAGCCGCATTATCTCATTCTCCAGAGGTCCGGCCAATCCCGGAATGACCATCTCTCTGTGATCGATTTTTTTTCTCATCCCACTTTCCTCAATCATGTCCCTGATGCGGTCCTCAGTAAATGTCCCATAGATCATTGCCATATCAATTGTGTTTCCTCTGGTATCGACAAAGAGTGCATAGAAGGGCTTGGCTGTTGTGCTGA
>JAUXHQ010000117.1 GCA_030621455.1 Deltaproteobacteria bacterium | reverse complement strand
TAATGATGTGCCGGGTCGTTCTGTATGGTCCCTCTAAACTTCGATATATCTAACTTCCTTTTTTTGCCGAGGGCAACATACTGCGACATTACCACCGGAGCGCTGCAAGAGGAGGCGATTAGAGACATGCTCACCGTCTCCATGGGGATGTTATCCATCAGTTTCTCCATGTCGGACAATGAATTGTACGGCATGCCCAATACACCTACATCCCCTTCGGCAAAGGGATGGTCGGAATCGATCCCAAAGTTTGTCGGAAGATCAAAGATCACATTCAATCCGGTCTGCCCCTGTTCAATGAGATACTTGACCCTGCTATTGACATCTTCCGGGGTACCGTAACCGCAGACTTCCCGTTTTGTCCAGATCCTTCCCCTAAACATATCGGCGTGTATCCCCCGTGTAAAAGGATACTCACCCGGTGCTCCTATGTCCCGGCCATAGTCAATCCCTTCCATATCCGAGGGCTTATATACCTCTTTTACCTCAAACCCAGACCATGTCTTGAGTCGACTCGTTCCTTCTTTATAGGCCTTTGCAAGTTTTTCAAACTTATCCTCCATACTGGCCGCCCCTTTCTTCATGCAGACAATCTATAACCTGAAAATTCCTCATCCTGTTTCCACGAGGCCGATAACTTTTTCGGCCTATGCAGTTACACAAATCCAGTGTCTTGAAGTGTATCTGATGATTCAGTTAACAGGATTGCGTTAAGTGCCGGCAAGCGGTAAACCCGACTAACTGCGCAGGTTAAATTTTTCGACTATATTACATTCTTATTCTACAAATTTGCAAGGACTTTTTAAGCGGTAAACCTGTTCAACTGCTCAGGTCGAAATTTTCGTCTTCCTTGTCCTTGACGAACCATCTCATCTCCACACGCCCCCCCCCTTACATATTGGCTATTATCCGCATAAGCATCGGCTTTAAACAATTTTTATAGACGGACTCGCAGGCATAGTCTTCGATTACCTTTCTGTACAGTTTGTGTGTGGCGAGCTTCTCAAGAAACCGCAGGATTTTTTCAGCAATACTGTCATGGTCGTCGCTATTCGAAAATGTGCAGACATAATCTCCGCCTATTTCCTTAAATGGAGGGATGTCTGAACATGCAACCGGTAGTTTGAGCAAACCGGCTTCGAGTAAAGGCAGACCAAACCCTTCAGAATGGCTCGGCATAAAAAGGAGGTCGGCAACCAGATACAAATCCCGTATGAATTTTTGGTCAGCTATAATCTTATCCCCGCTGTTCAGCTTATAATCTGTAATAAAGATTACCTCCCGTGACGTATCGAGTTCTCTGGCCATGTTCTTCAGATCCCGATAATATTTAACATTCTTTGGTTCATGAGGGTCATAAGAGCCCGTAACGATATAGCGGACCTTAACCCCTCTTTTTTTCATGGACTGAACCACCCTAAGACCGAGTTCTATATTCTTTCGTGGGATCAACCTTGCAGGATGAATAATAACGAGATCAGCCTCGTAAAGTCTCTGTTCATATATAAATTGCTGCAACTGTTTTGAAACCTGGATAAAATCCGGTGGCTCGATGCCATCCGGCACGACTGTTATCTCAACATCAGTATTGTAAAGCTCCGTGAACTGCTCGTGCCTTTGTTCAGAGATACAGACATAGTTGATAAAGGGAAAAGCGGTCCTCATGATGTTCCAAGGGTCCTGATGATATACATCGAGACAATTAGGATAAAAATGAGGAGAGTCGTGATTCCAGCTGATCACAGATATTTTCCTGGATTTTGCAACCTTCATTACCGTATGGGCCAGGGGAAGGTTATAGGCCATAGACATTACATTGTGGGCGATAAGAAAATCATAGGATTTGAGTGCCTGCAGCAACTCCACGCGCATGATCTCGGTCAATTGATCCAACTTGACGTGATCACCCCGCTTTATGAGATCCTGATGTGCTTTCATTACCGATACATTCATAGACGAGAAGAGGGGGTTGATGGTGACAGGAAAATCATCTGTATAGACGTCCCCCATACCTGCAATGACCTTAACCGCATGACCCAACCGATGAAAGAGAGCGGTCTGCTGTCTTAGTACCTCTTCAACCCCTCCAACCACATTGGGACATGAATAATGGAGCACAGCGATCCTCAACCGGTTTATATCAGGTTTCTTCATACCCTTTCTAAAACCTTTCTATGACTCCGCAGATAAGTTTTTCGAGCATCTCGTAGGAAAAATGTATTCCCGCAAGGCTATAGTTGGTTTCAGCCATATCCTTTCGTAACAGTTCGTCATTTAGTACAACCTCTATCTGTTTGATCGTTTCACTTGAAACAAACCCGTCAATAAGTGAAAGCCTGAACCCTTTAGGCTCAATATCGGCAATGAATACCGAGTATCTGTTCACGACTATGGGCTTCTTATGATAGATGGCTTCCAGAAACGCATTACCAAAGCCCTCATATCCTGACGGATAGGTAACCAAATCCGCAGCTTCATATACATCGGCTATCGTGTATTTCTTGTTACCATCGTCGTTATCTATCCCGTCGGGGCCGATCAAGTGACCTACATATGCGATCTCGACGTTATGGAGCCTTGCATATTGCTTTATTCTAGCGGCATAGTCACCCCCTTCATCACCTGACGCGTGTGATACAACGAGTATTGGCCGACGTAGGTTGATTTGAGCTACCATCTCAATGGAGCGCTCGATCCATTTTCTCGGCACAAGACGCGTAGGCTGAAGGATTAATGGATCACCCTTCCCGAGGCCGATTTCCTCCCTCAGCTTCCTGATAGTCTCAGGATCAGGCTCCTCAGGCGGTTTTGAAAAGTCATATACGTTTGGGATCACAGTATTGGACAAGCCAACCCGGTAGCTCAACATATTCGAGGCTATGGAGTTGATCACCACATGCTGTATTGAAGGAAGGCCCGGAGGGAAGGCTGCCTGCAAGAAATCGTTGATGGAAGTTACCAGGAACCTCTCCCGCTCCCAGAAAAAATCGTGGTGATGGGCAATGGTCGGCATTGCCGTCTCAGCAATAAACTCGGTGATGGCAAGCCCCAGAGGCACATTCATGGGGATCGTAAGGGCATTTTCCGCGATTATGAGATCAATATTATATTTTTTCACAAACTTCCCAAGTGACTTTTTCAACATCTCCTTCATGGAATGAATATGCCTTGATGTTTTGCTAGGTCGTACAGTTTTTCTAAAGCACTGTTCATCGATCTCTTTGATCTTGGGATGTTCAAAGTGAGCTTCTTTAACAAGAAAGCTCTTATCTTCCGGACGATCCAGCTCACCGGCAAAGAAGAAACATGAGAACCGGTTTCGCTCCAGCACATCGGTCCACTTCTTGATCTCCAGGCTCACCCCGTCCGTGCCGGCGATTCGGGTTGATACAAACCCTATATTTTTGATTTCCTTTGTGGTTTGGAAAGATTGCTTCATCTTCTCTTCCTTTCACTTGTCCTTCGGTTTCCCTCACAGTATGGTACTACTAACCATATGACTGGCTGAAACCTGAATCCTTCGGCCATAAATGGCAGCTTTCACTCCAAACCATAGACCGCGATCTATTTATATGCCGCGCACGTTGTTAAGGGACGAGGCCGAAACGCATGTTCCTGTGGGGCAGACTCAGGCATCATCGCTGTGAGATTCACAAAACCATTAATATACCATATCAATCTGATCTTGCAATAGGGAAAGTTGATCTCAGCAAAAAGACTTGATAAAATTCCTGGAGAGGTGTATTTTAGTAAGAACAATACGGCACCGAAGCAGAGATCCGGAAACTAAAAGATATCAAGAACCAGTCTCATCGGAGAACCACAGATGCCCACATATGACCCTGATGCACAGGAGGGAGTAATTTCCGAGACCCGGGACGAGGTCCGAGAACCTTCCATGTACAAGGTGTTTATCCACAACGATGACTACACCACAATGGAGTTTGTTGTGGAAATCCTCATGCGGATCTTCAACAGATCGATGGAAGATGCAACGCTCACTATGCTGAAGGTCCACAGGGAAGGGGCTGGACTTTGCGGCGTCTACACCCATGAGGTAGCGGAAACCAAGGTGGGGGCCGTCCACGCTGTAGCCAGGGACAGAGGTTTTCCATTAAAATGTACCATGGAGAAGGATTGACTCATGATCAGCAAGGAACTGAAGGCAGCACTAGGTTTTGCAGTGAGAGAGGCCCAAAAAAGGCGCCATGAATATGTGTGTGTGGAGCATCTGCTCCTTGCCATCCTTTACGATCCCACTGGCGCAGAAATTATTAAAGGCTGCGGGGGGAATATTGAGAATCTTAATGATGCCCTTGATAATTTCCTGGATAAAAATATGGAGAGTGTCCCTGAAGGGAGTGAATACGTGCTCCAACAGACAATAGGTCTCCAGAGAGTGATCCAACGAGCAGTTAATCATGTACATTCCGCTGAAAACCATCAGGTTGCTGTTGGTGATGTATTGGCGTCCATCTTTCAGGAAGAGGACTCTTATGCTGCATATTTTCTTAGTGAAGAGGGTATTACGCGTCTTGATGTCTTGACCTACATTTCCCATGCCACTTCCGATGCCCTTTTTAACGGGGTTGAGGAAGGGTTTGTGAAGACACGCAAGGGAGGGGAAAAGCAAAAAAGAAACCCCCTTGAGGTCTTTACCGTTGACTTGGTTGAGCGTGCTATACAGGGAAAGATAGACCCGCTTATCGGACGTGAAGTTGAACTGGAGCGGACCATACAGGTCCTTTGCAGAAGGCGTAAGAACAACCCTGTCTATGTGGGAGATCCGGGTGTCGGGAAAACCGCAATGGCGGAAGGACTGGCTATAAGGATAAGAGATGGGGCCGTCCCGGACATACTTAAGGATGTCCGTATATACTTGCTTGATCTTGGGGCTCTCTTGGCTGGGACCAAATTTCGAGGCGACTTTGAGCAGCGACTAAAGGGGGTTCTTGCTGCACTCAAAGAGAAAGAGAATGCCATCCTGTTCATTGATGAAATCCACACGATTGTCGGGGCAGGGGCCACTAGCGGTGGGTCGATGGATGCATCGAATATCCTGAAACCGGTTCTTGCAACAGGTGATCTTCGGTGCATAGGTTCAACCACGTATGAAGAGTACAAGAACCACTTTGAAAAGGATCGTGCCCTGTCCCGTCGTTTTGAGAAGGTCGAGGTTGCAGAGCCCACTGTTGCAGAGACATTTAAGATATTAAAAGGCTTGAAATCCGTTTACGAGGAACACCATGGTATTGTTTACGCGGATCAGGCCCTTAAGGCCGCCGCTGAATTATCTGCCAAGCATATCAATGACCGTTATCTCCCGGACAAGGCCATAGACGTTATAGACGAAGCCGGGGCATTTGTCAGACTCTCAGGTTCTTCAAGCAGAAAGAAGATTCACCCGTCGGACATTGAGAAAATTGTAGCCAAGATGGCTAGGATACCCACAAGGAGTGTCTCAATGTCTGATAAAATTAAATTGGAGACCCTTGAGGAAAGGCTGAAGCACGTGGTGTTCGGGCAGGACGCTGCGATAGAATCGCTTGCTACTTCCATAAAGCGATCCCGTGCCGGCCTTGCCACACCCGATCACCCCATAGGATCTTTTTTGTTTACGGGTCCGACCGGTGTTGGAAAGACCGAGGTGGCAAGACAGGTTTCGGCCATCATGGGTGTTCAGTTCTTGCGGTTTGATATGAGTGAATACATGGAAAAGCATGCTGTAGCTCGCTTGATAGGAGCACCGCCCGGCTATGTGGGCTTTGAACAGGGCGGCCTCCTAACGGACGGAATACGAAAACATCCATACAGCGTGCTGCTTTTCGATGAGATAGAGAAGGCCCACATTGACTTGTTCAATATCCTGCTCCAGGTTCTTGATCACGCAACCCTCACAGACAACAATGGCAAAAAGGCTGATTTCAGAAATGTCATAATTATTATGACTTCTAATGTTGGGTCAAGGGAGATGAGCACACAGGCAATCGGATTTGGTGATGCTCAATATGACACAGAGAAGAAGGGCAAGACAGCTGTTGAAAAGTTCTTCAGCCCGGAATTCAGAAACCGGCTGGATGCCATAATTAATTTCAATTCCTTAACCGTGGAAATTATGGAAAAGATAGTGGACAAGTTCGTTGTTGAGCTTAATCAGCAGCTGATTGCCAAAAAGGTCTCTCTCGATCTATATCCCGAAGCGCGAAGATGGCTGGCAAAAGAGGGATATGACCCACGGTATGGGGCAAGACCCCTGGTCAGACTGTTACAGAAGCAGATCAAGGATGTTCTTGCAGATCAGATTCTCTTTGGAAAACTTGAAAAGGGAGGGAAGGTTTTGGTTGGCTTAGAACGGGACAAGTTGACGTTTGATTACAGTTGAGACTGGGTAAAATCAATTCCATGACCGTCTTTCTTTTGTCCGATGATATAGCATTTCCCCCGCCCCACCTTGCCTCAAGGGACGGCCTGCTGGCAGTAGGCGGCGGTTTTATCGGTGTTGAGGTCGCTGACGAA
>JAUXHQ010000267.1 GCA_030621455.1 Deltaproteobacteria bacterium | reverse complement strand
AACTGCTGCAAAGGAACAAAAATGGTTACTCCCGAATGAAGTAAAAGACTATATACCGAAGTAACACCCCCACACATGTTCCAGATCCTCCTGACCGTATACCTTTTCTCTTATTTCAACAATTTCTCCTATGCTCAGATATGCCTTAACAGCTTCTATCATAGGTCTTATAATATTGACCTTCTCCCTGTATGCATCTTCCAGCAGCTTCTTCGCTCTATCTACTTTTACAGGGTCCCTTTCTTTTTTGACTTTATTGAGTCTCTCTATCTGTTTATCCCTCCATGTGAGATCATATTCCAGGATCTCTACATTCCCCAAATCTATTTTCGCGTTACTTTCCTCCGAAGTAAATCTATTTACGCCGACCAGTGGCCTTTCATCGTCGTCTATGGCTTTTTGCCTGAGATAGCCGGACTCTCGGCCCTGATCGATGATATGCCGGAAGACCTTCTTCGGTGACATGGCCGCCAATTCCTCCAGTATTTCTATTGCCTTCTCTTCAAGTTGATTGGTAATCGCCTCTATACAATAAGACCCTCCCAAAGGATCAAGAACCTTTGCCACACCGCTCTCACAGGCAATGATTTGCTGGGTACGCAGCGACAATGTAGCCGAGGCCTTCGTTGGTGTGGCCAGCGCCTCGTCAAAAGAATTTACGGACATTGATTGAGCCCCGCCCAGCACAGCGGCAAGGGCATGGATGGTGGAACGTATTATGTTATTGAGAGGCTGCTGAGCTGTTAAGTTAAGTGCCGTTGTCTGGACGTGAAATCGCATGAGCCATGACCTGGGGTCTTTGGCTTTGAATTTATCTTTGACCGTCTTTGCCCATAACCTGCGCATTGCCCGGAATTTAGCCACCTCTTCCAGAAACTCATTCTCAGAGCTGAGGAAAAATGATATCCGCGGCGCAATGTCGTCTACGTCGATACCCCTTGCCATTGCAGATTGCAGCGTGAACGTCCCGAGGTAAACCCCGAAGGCAATTTCCTGAGGAGCAGTGATGCCCTCATCTCGATTATTCCTGACAGAGATACTGGTGTGGTTCCACCTGGGAAGATTTCTTGTACAGTACTCAATAATATCTACCCCCCCGTTCCCCCGTAATTCCCGGCCTTCACCCAAAGGGAAAACCCAGTTTTGAATTGTCCCGGAGAGCTTCCTCAGATCTACCCCCTGTCTCTCAGCTTCTGCCAGGATCATGGCAAAGACTGGTATGGAGAATCCGATCTGGTTTATACTGATCCTTGACATGTCTATCCCTTCGAACAAGGTTTCGATGTCCGCCAGTGTATCGATCCATACCCCACCCCTTCCCAGGATGCCGATACTTCTTTCGTCACTGGACTCATAAGGTTGGTAACCCATTCCACAAACGCTGACCCCTGTCTGACCTTGGCTAACCAAATACTTCAACCTCTCGTTGGTTTCCTCTGCAGTTCCTAGACCCATGACCTGCCTGAGGGTCCAGTCCTTGGTCCTATAGCCCGTGGGGGTGTTTCCCCTTGTGAACGGATAAGAACCTGGAAAAGAGATATCCTCAGCATAGTTAACCTCTTTGATATCGAGAGGGGTGTAGATTGTCTTTAAAGGAATTCCTGAGACGGTGGTCAGACTCTCCCCCTCCATCGAGAATTTCTTGAGCGTCTTTTTAACATTAGCTTCATATTCAGTGTGCAATCTTTCAATCTCTTTGAGCGCCTCTTTTTCAAACACTGTCACCTCCAAAGCATGAGATTAACACAAGGCCAATGAAGCACATAGGCTTCGCAGCCGGCCACAGCAGAATGAGGCCTTGAGATAGTATCTAGAGCGGATGCGTCTATTTCAAGACCGCCACATTTGACAATAGGTCGTTGCCGAACCTGATAGGACTTCCATGCCCGGGATAGATGCTCCTGACATTTAAAGAGGCCTTCAAATCAGTGAAAGATTTCTTTATCTCCGAATAGTCACAGCAAAAACGGTTCAGTTCTCCGTTGCCATGCATATTAAGGATGGTGTCACCTGAGATGAGGATCTTCTCCTTTTCGTGCCACAGGCAGAGGCTATCAGTAGTGTGCCCGGGTGTTGAGATTACCTTCCAATCCGGGGCACCGGGTAGACTATCACCATCCCCAAGCCAGTGCCGGACTTCATACCTCACCGACACCATCCTTCTCAAGAAAGGCAGGGGTATCCCAACCTTGTTATCCTTTCTGATTTCGAGAATAGAAGGCACATGGCGGTTCAACTGGAAATAGAGCGGGGGAAGATTTCCGAACCAGGCAAGAACGGGGGGGATGCCTATCCTTTCTTTGCCATTCATAAAACCCCTGACCTTTTTATGGAATGCAACCTCAGCGCCGTGCAATTTGTCCAGCAAATAAGATATACCTGCCACATGGTCCACATGGAAATGGGTTGACATTATCAGAATAGAAGAGGATTCTTTTGGAGGAAACTTGTCTATAAATCTGAGGATGTTCTTCACCTCTTCAGAAGAGCCTACATCAACAATGATTAGAGAGTTTTCCTGTGAGATGAGGTAACAATTCGAGAATCCACCCCCGATTAAACTCACATGATCTACCATCACCCTCCTTTCCCCTCATCCACTTGCTCATCATTCGGAGATTCTCCTGGAATGATGTAATCGCCGTCCATCCATTTGCCAAGGTCAATGAGCCTGCATCTATCCGAACAGAATGGTCGGAAGGGGTTTCCTTCCCACTCAACTTCCTTCCCGCATTTGGGACATCTTACTTTCATTTCATTGGCCATTTCCTCAACACACACCTTCCTCCACTGAGAAAAAAAAGGATTCGCAACTTTTCGTCAGATTGCCGGAACTACCCAAAACCTCAAGGCAGATTGTCTGTGGAATAGCGTAAATTATCAGAAGTCACAGACTACTCATCCATTTATCTATTTTTTTCATAGTTGTCAAGATAATAAGGAGACTACAATTCTCGGCTTGATGCGGTTAAGGGGCGAGGCCGAAATAACTTCCCCATTTGTACATCTCATCTTCAGGCCATCTTTAACGGTAGGATCGAGGATTTGCGTGTTGCCGCAGCGATATTGAGCGGTAAAAAGATCAGTCCCGATGTGCGGATGATTGTAGTGCCCGCGA
>JAUXHQ010000152.1 GCA_030621455.1 Deltaproteobacteria bacterium | reverse complement strand
CCTCAAGTCTTCAATATGGACAAAAAGGCCTCCTGAGGAATTTCAACCTTCCCAACTTGTTTCATCCTCTTTTTGCCCTCCTTTTGTTTCTCCAACAGCTTTCTCTTCCTTGTAATATCCCCCCCGTAACATTTCGCAGTGACATTTTTTCTTAAGGGCTTGATCGTCTCTCTTGCTATAATTTTTTTACCTATGGCCGCTTGAATCGCTACCTCAAACATCTGACGAGGGATCAAATCTTTCATCTTGGTAGCCAGACGCTTTGCCCTGAAGTAAGAACTATCTCTGTGGGTGATCAACGAAAGTGCGTCTACAATATCCCCGTTAATGAGTACATCGATTTTAACCATGTCGGATTGACGAAAATCAAGGTGTTCATAATCAAATGAAGCATAGCCCCGGCTGAGAGACTTCAGTTTGTCATAGAAGTCAAATACTATTTCGCCTAAAGGGAGATCGTAGGTTAAGACCACCCTGTCCGTGCCATGATATTTGATCTCTCTCTGAATACCACGTTTCTCCTCACAGAGCCTCAAGATGGAACCAAGATAAGTGTTGGGAAGATAGATGGTTGCAAGTACATACGGTTCACTGATGAAGGCGATATCCTGAGTCCCGGGAAGATTCGATGGGTTCTCTACACTCAACACCTCCCCGGATCTGGTAGTAACCTCATAAACCACATTGGGCGCTGTGGTGACAAGACCAACCCCATATTCTCTTTCAAGACGTTCCTGAATAACCTCCATGTGTAAAAGTCCCAAGAATCCACAACGGAATCCGAATCCCAACGCCAGGGACGTCTCCGGATCGTACGAGAAAGAAGAATCGTTCAATTGGAGCTTCTCAAGGGCATTCCTGAGCAGGTCAAACTGGGCGGATGCGGCCGGATACAGACCACTAAAAACCATGGACTTCCTAACCTTGAAGCCGGGAAATGGGGTCCCGGTTGGGTTGTCCGCATCCGTTATGGTATCTCCTATTCTAGTATCTCCTACTTTCTTAATCCCTGCGATGACAAAACCGACTTCGCCCGCTGACAGTTCTGCCACCTCCGTCATGTCGGGTGAGAATACTCCAATTTTGGCGACCTCAAAGACCTTATTTGAGGACATCATCTGTATATTCATCCCTTTTCTCAATGTTCCGCCAAATATCCTGATCAGTACTACAGCACCCTGATAGGAATCAAACCACGAATCGAAGATCAAGGCCTTCAGAGGAGCCTTCCTGTCTCCCCCGGGTGGTGGGACCTTCTCAATAATCGCCTCCAGGACATCCTCGATGCCAATACCCTCTTTGGCACTTATCAAAATCGCGTCGTCCGATTCCATGCCGATGAGATCCTCGATCTCTCCTCTAACCTTATCCGGATCGGCACTGGGAAGATCTATCTTATTAACGACGGGTAAGACCGTAAGGTCGAAATCGTAGGCCATGTATACATTGGCCAGAGTCTGGGCTTCCACCCCCTGTGATGCGTCGACCACCAATATCGCCCCCTCACAGGCAGCGAGGCTACTAGAGACCTCGTAGCTGAAGTCCACATGGCCGGGGGTATCGATCAGGTTCAGGACATATGTTTCGTTATCGTGGGAGGTATAGGGCAACCTAACGGTCTGAGCCTTAATAGTGATTCCCCTCTCCCTTTCTATATCCATTTTGTCTAGGAATTGAGGGGTTATCCCTTTTTGACCAAGAACACCGGTCAATTCCAGGAACCTATCTGCCAGAGTAGACTTACCGTGGTCTATGTGGGCGATAATAGAAAAATTCCTTATTCTTGGGTTAGCTCTCTCCATGCAGAAAAATATACCCCATTTAAATCAGAATTTTTGAAACTCATTTGAATTATGCCTTTAAGCCATTTGTAGCTCATAATCGAGTTTCAAAAATTCTATTTTATATACGAACATCTAACGGGGTAACCTATATCATCTTCCTGTTTTTGTCAAAGAAAAAAGGGCTGAAACGCTTGTGAGATACCAATCGTCTATTCAGACCATTATATAGTATCCTCTTTGATTAGAAGAATTGAGTGTAACCTTTTTTCGTTTGATGTTTAGCATCCACGATCATGTTTGTCGCCTGGCTACTTTTGTCGTTGACTACTCTCCTCTTTCTCTGGTAACATGCCGGGATATCCGCCTCTTGGGATTATTATTTATTTGATTGACCAAGGTGAACTATGTATCCTGTTCTATTTCATATAGGAAGCTTCAAACTCCACACGTATGGGCTCTTTATTGCGCTGGGCTTCTTGATGGGCATTATTCTGGCCTTTAGAGAGGCAAAACGTGTGGGGGAAGAGCCAGAGAGAATCCTTGATCTGTCTTTCTACGTAATCATTGCTGCAATAGTGGGATCTCGCCTTCTGTATATCATAATTTACTATAAGTATTTTATGGAGAATCCGCTTGAGATGATAAAGATCTGGAGCGGGGGGTTGGTCTACTACGGGGGTTTTATTCCTGCCTTGTTGGTTGGCATGTGGTACATGAATAAAAACCGGATGCCGGTCTGGAAAACCGTTGATATCATGGCTCCCTCGCTAGCCATAGGGCAGGCAATAGGACGGCTGGGGTGCTTCTGTGCCGGCTGCTGCTACGGTAAGGAAACCACCCTTCCCTGGGCTGTTACCTTCACCAACCCGGAAAGTCTCGCGAATCTCAATACCCCCCTTCATCCTACTCAGCTCTATTCCTCTGTAAATGCCTTTCTTATATTCCTCATTCTAATGGCTGCAAAGCGTTTTAAGAAGTTTGACGGCTTCCTTGTCTGCTTGTACATGTTGCTATATTCTATTACCCGCTCCATCATTGAAATATTCAGGGGTGATGATCGCGGTTTCGTAATCGAAGGGATGCTATCGGTATCCCAGTTCATTGGAATTATCTTGGGACTTACATCTTTGCTTATGCTGCTATATTTGAGGACGAGACACAAAAGACTGTCGGCAAAGTAGCCGGCAAGCGGTAAACCTGCACAGGTCGCAATTTTTCAACGCTCCCAGAGCTTTCAATACTTCTGTCCAGGGGGAACATATGTTTACCCTTACCCTTTCGCAATACCTTATTCCACCGGTAATAGGCGGCATAATCGGCTGGTCGACAAACAAGCTGGCCATATGGATGCTCTTCAACCCGAAAAAGGAAAGAAGGGTTTTCGGCATTCGTATTCCGTTTACTCCCGGATTGATACCCAGAGATCAAATAAGGATAGCGAGAAGCCTGGGAAGACTCGTTGAAGAAAAGCTCATAGACTCGCAGGAGATACATGACAGGATTACAAGGGAAACTGTCAGCGGAAAGATTGAGGAGCTGATGGACAGAGCAGTGGAAAAGAATATGGGGAAATTCTACTTTCTTATCCCCGAGACTGCCATGTGCCACGTAAAAAAGCTTATGGCACCAAAGATTTCCAGCTTGGTAAGGGATGAATTGCTGGGCTTCATAGATCTCGTAAATTTCAGAGAGCTTGTCGAGGAGAGAGTGACTAATTTCCCTTTGGCGGAGCTGGAAGAGGCAATTAGGGGCGTGGTCAAGAGGCATCTCACGCATATAACAATTCTTGGCGGTGTATTGGGGGTTATGATTGGACTCGTCCAGGTGGCGGTGAGTTTAATGTGAAATTCGGCCTCGCCCCTAAGGTAAGGCAGACACCTCTGCATGTATCTATTATCGTCATTCCCGTGAAGGCGGGAATCCAGGGCCTTTGCGGATTTTCCAGATTCCCGTTTTCACGGGAATGACGCTTGTTACCCGAACTTAATGAGAAGTTACCACACTTAACTTTGAAACAAACAGGCGAATCCTGATGATAACAGTTGGGATACTGACGATTAGTGATAAGGGAGCACGAGGAGAGAGGGAAGATAAGAGTGGTTTAGGGATAAGAAGGTTGGTAAAGGAACTGCCGGCAAGGGTAGATGCCTATGAAGTGATCCCCGATGAGAGGGATATCATAACCAACAGGCTAATCGATTATGTAGATAACAGGAAACTGGACCTCATTGTTACAACCGGGGGTACCGGGGTAGCCCCCAGGGATGTGACCCCCGACGCTACGTTGAGTGTAATAGAGAAGGAAGTGCCGGGGATGGCTGAGGCCATGAGACTCGAGGGACTCAAAAAGACGTCCCATGCCATGATATCGAGGGCTGTAGTAGGAATTCGGAAGAGTTCCCTCATCGTCAACCTTCCGGGTAGTCCAAAAGCTGTAACAGAAAATCTTAACGCAATCCTGGCTTCACTACCCCATGCAATCGCCAAGATAAAGGGAGACAATACCGAATGTGGCCCACGACAAGGCAGGGAGGAGAAACGTGTTATGCCTGAAGCAAAGTCAAAGAAGAACATTAGAGAAATCTTTGAAAGTGCTGTTGCTGCAGTAAGGCCGAAGAAGGTTGTTAATAGAAACGTTCAGTTAATGGATAGCCTGTCAGGGGTTAAACTGTTAATAGGCGGCACGGAATATGACCTTTCAGAATATCATAGGATACACGTGGTAGGTGCCGGAAAGGCAGCGTCTTCCATGGCCCTGTCAATGGAGGGGATCCTGGGAGAGAGGATCAGTGGGGGGACGGTTACCGTTAAATACGGACACCTGGAAGAGTTAGACATAATACATATCAATGAAGCAGGTCACCCGATTCCTGATGAGGCAGGGATAAAAGGCACCAGGGATATCCTTGAATTGGTAAAGGGGCTCACCAGCCATGATCTGGTAGTATGCCTGATCTCCGGAGGGGGGTCAGCCTTGATGCCACTACCCTGTGAAGGGATAAGCCTTGGAGAAAAACAGGACACAACCAGACTGCTTCTGGAATGCGGGGCAACAATAAATGAAATAAACGCCATAAGAAAACATATATCTCAGATAAAAGGTGGCAAGCTTGCCAGATATGTATATCCCGCCACCTTAGTTTCTCTGATACTCTCCGATGTTATTGGTGACAGGTTAGACGTCATCGCTTCAGGGCCAACAGTCCCGGATGAAAGCACCTTTGAAGACTGCCTTAGGATCATAGAAAGATACGGGATCGAGAAGAAGATACCAGAATCAGTCCTGATGCATCTTACAGATGGATCAAAAGGGATCGTAGAAGAGACTCCAAAGCCCGGTGATGAGATCTTCAAAAAAACCAAAAACTTCGTTATTGGAAGTAACCTTCTGGCTATTAATGAAGCAAGAATTCTATCGGAACGTATGGGTTATAACGCCCTTATCCTCTCCACTTCCATTGAAGGGGAAACCAAGGAGGTGGCCAAGGTACACGCAGCTATAGCAAGAGAGGTCTTGCACTCCGGGAATCCGGTGAAAAGACCGGCATGTATTATATCCGGTGGGGAGACTACCGTCACCATCCATGGCAAAGGCTTAGGAGGGAGAAACCAGGAGTTTGTGTTAGCTGCCGCTATGGAGATCGACGGATTAGAGGGGGTAACCATTTTAAGCGGGGGGACGGATGGTACGGATGGCCCAACAGA
>JAUXHQ010000176.1 GCA_030621455.1 Deltaproteobacteria bacterium | reverse complement strand
ACATGAACTCTTGTTCGTTATACGAAAAAGCCTGGCCGACATACAAATAGACATACGAGACTTGTCACCCCATTACACATACAGCCTTATGCCAGACTGTAATATACAAAAAGTAGTTTACACATTACTTGTATCGCTCTAGGTCAGGTGTCAGTATTCTGGCCTTGTGTTTCTCTTTCCTGACAACTGACACCATACACCGAAAAGCCATGTGAGGGGCAATTTTCATCAGCATGGAATTTGTCTATTGACACCCGCATGAATGTTTACTTTTCTATTTGATTTATTCTCTAATAGCTGTTAGGTTATATGCGTTTAAGACTACGGGAGTATTCCATCCTTGGTTTATTCTTAATGACCTTCAATCTTGGAGCGGTGGATTTCCTATGGAGGATCGAATGAAATTATTCGCGGGGAGGTAAAGTTATGTTTTCTAGAAAGACCCTTGATAAAGTGAATGAGATGATGAAGGACTGGGAGAAGGAGGTGAAGGAGGTCTATGAAAAGAAGCTGAAGTTCGGGTCGCCTCAATACAACTCAGAATCCGGGATACCCCTCAAGTATGTGTATACGCCGGAGGACATAGAGGGTTCGGAGCCGGAAATGCCCGGAGCCTTTCCCTATTCGAGGGGAAACAGGGCGCTTGGCTATCAATACATGCCTTGGATGATTCAGCAACTCCACGGTTACGGCACAGGTGAAGAGACTAAGGAGCGCACCAAATACCTGATAAGACAAGGGATGAAAGGGTATGGAAAGCAGGCGGCCGTTCTCTTCGCAGTGGATACCCCTACCCACTGCGGTTTTGACCCTGACGACCCCAGATCACGCGGAATGATAGGTTTAGGGGGTGTCAATATAAGTACGCTTGGTGACATCGATGTCCTTCTGAGGGACTACGATCTTCCCAAGACACGGGTGGCCGACAATATCAGGTTCACGTGTCTTCCGTTCCTTGCCATGTATGTTGCTTATGCTGAGGGCAGAGGGCATAAGCCGGGAGAGCTTGCCGGCCAAAGCCAAAATGGATTGGGGAACCGGTGCTTGACAACGAACCTGCCATCTCCTGTCCCTGATACCCAATACAAACTGGAGATTGAGTTAATAAAATACAGTTGCAGAAACATAAAGAGTTGGAACCACACAAACCTTTGTGGTTACGTGCTGGGAGAGATGAACGCTACGCCGGCCCAGGAGCTGGGGATCGTTCTTTCGAAGGCCGTTGATCTCGTTGAAGGAGGCATAAAAGCCGGACTACAACCCGATGAATTTGTTTCGAGGTTCAGCTCTCAGGTCCATCTGGGGATGGACTTCTTTGAGGAAGTGGCAAAGCTTAGGGCATGGAGGAGGTTGTGGGCCAAGATTATGAAGGAGAGGTTTGGATGTAAAGACCCGAAGTCCCTTCAGTACAGGATACATGTTCATACTGCCGGCTCTTCCCTCACCTCTCAGCAGCCCTTGAATAACATAGCCAGGTCTACCCTGCAGGTTTTGGCCTGTGTCCTGGGCGGTGTACAGTCCATGCACACCAATTCTTACGACGAGGCTATCGGACTGCCTTCAGAAGAGGCGGTTCGCACAGCAATACGTATAAACCAGATAGTCCTTAACGAGACAGGTGTGCCCCATGTAACCGATCCTTTGGGGGGTTCTTATTATCTGGAATGGCTTACGGACAAGGTGGAAGAAGAGGCAAAGAAGGTGATGGGTGAGATAGAGAGCAAGGGCGGTTACTTCCAATGCATAAAGAATGAGTGGTTACGCCAGCTCTTGGAGAAGCAGAGCATAAAATGGCGACAGGAGGTTGACAGTGGTGAAAGGGTCGTCGTAGGTTTGAACAAATTCAAAACAGAGGAAGAGGAAGTGGTCCCTGCCTTTACAGGATATCAGCCTGAGATCGAGACCGAGGTCGTAAAGAAGATGGAAAAGTGGCGGGCCAATCGGGATAATACGAAGGTCAAGGATTCACTCGATAGGATAAAGGAAGCTATGGCCGGTTATGATACTGTGGAAAAAGCGGGAATACTCATGCCTAAACTCATTGAGGCAGCCAAGGCCAAATGCACCTTGGGCGAAATGATGGAGGCGATAGTTGAAGTGAGTGGAGGAAGGATATATTCTACATAGGGAGGAAACCATGGGTGAAGATCAAAACAGGGAAAAGGTGAAGGCCCTAATGGCACGTTTTTCCCTCGACGGACATGACCGGGGGCTTTTATCTGTGATGAGCAGTTTTAGAAATGCGGGTATTGAGGTTGTTTTCACTTACTTCAGTGATCCCAAGGAGTTGGCCAAGGTAGCCGAGGAGGAGGATGCGGATGTTGTGGGCATCACCTGCTCAATGGGGCAGCACCTCTTCGTGGCTTCTACTGTGTTGGAATCGTTCAATGAACGGAAGATAGATGCGCCGCTCATAATGGGGGGGGTCATACCTTCGGGGGATATACCTCAGCTCCTGGACATGGGTATAAAAAAAGTATTTGGGCCTGGTTCTGCACCAAGTGATGCTGTTGACTATGTTTCAGGTCTTTCATCTTAGAATAGGATAAGAAGGGGTAGTCTCACGACTACCCCGTTAGATATCTCCATACGGCTATCACGGACTATGGAACCGTCCCGGCAACACCATGACCTTTAAGAAAATGTTTTTGGGGTAGTAATGAGTCCCGGATTCTTGTCATGTCCAGGTGTTATGTAATGGCTAAAGACCGAAGGTCTTTTACCTTAAACCCTGTGCCTTACGCCGACTGATCAAACAGCCATGCTGGTAGCATTTCTATGGACCCAAGAGGACACCAAAAATCTTTTTTTGAAAATCTATTATACCATATGCACGTATATCCCGCCGTTTGTGCACATATCACACCGCATTATGACTTCTGACTTTCACGCCTTTCCCCGGACCTTGTTTGCAGAGCCCCGTAAACCGTTGTTCTACCCACATCGGTGTCACCATGAAAAAAGATGATCTTCAGCGTACAATCGATAACTTAAGGGAAAAAATCAATTATAACAATCACCGGTACTACGTGCTGGATGATCCTGAGATATCCGACGCTGAATACGATAATCTGATGAGGCAATTGGAAGGTCTTGAAAGAGACTGGCCTGAGCGGATTACCAGTGATTCTCCAACTCAGAGAGTGGGTGCCCCTCCTCTGGGCGAGTTTAAGACGGTCAGGCATTCCCTTCCCATGCTCAGTCTATCCAATGCCATGGATGAAGAAGAGGTTAAAGAATTTGATCAGAGGATAAAGAAGTTACTCGGGACCACAGATAATATTGAATATGTTGTGGAACCTAAAGTGGACGGTGTTGCAGTAGAGATTGTTTATGAGCATGGGGAGTTGACTGTAGGGTCCACCAGAGGGGATGGGAATATAGGGGAAGGGATTACCCAAAATCTCAAAACCATAAGATCGATCCCTTTGAGGATCATCAGCTCGGGAAGAAGTGTGCCGGAATTGTTGGAGGTGCGCGGCGAGGTCTATCTCGGGACAAGAGATTTTCAAGAACTCAACAGAAGAAGGAAAGAGGAGGGGGAACCGCTCTTCGCCAACCCCAGAAATGCGGCGGCAGGGTCTCTGCGTCAGTTGGATTCGGTTATAACCGCGAAGCGGCCCCTCAGCATATTCTGCCATGGAGTAGGAAATATGGGAGGCGCTTCCTTTGATACCCATTGGGAGGTGTTGAGTGCCTTTGGTCAATGGGGCCTAAAGGTGATACCCAATCTTGCCATATGTAACAATATTGAGGATATTATCGGTTATTACAGGGAGATGACCGAAAGAAGAGATGGTCTTGGGTATGAGATTGACGGGATTGTATTGAAAGTAAACAGCCTAAGGTTGCAGAGCACACTTGGAGCCGTATCTAGGAGCCCCCGCTGGGCCGTTGCCTATAAGTTTGAGCCCAAACAGGGGACCACCAGGGTTACGGACATCGTTGTTCAAGTAGGAAGAACAGGGGCTCTAACCCCGGTGGCAATATTGGAACCTGTAAGGCTGGGAGGGGTTGAGGTCAGCAGGGCAACCCTCCACAATCAGGACGAGATCGACAAGAAGGATATAAGGGTTGGAGACACGGTAGTTGTCCAGCGGGCAGGAGACGTTATCCCAGAGGTTGTCAAGGTAATTGAAACAAAACGAACCGGAGAGGAAAAGCGGTTCGCCATGCCGGAGACTTGTCCTGTATGCGGCGCCAAGGTCTTCAAACCTGAAGGTGAGGCTGTGCACAGGTGTCTCGGGCTTTCCTGTCCTGCAAAGTTGAAGGAGGCAGTGAAGCACTTCGCCTCCAAAAGGGCCATGGATATCGATGGGTTGGGGGATAAGCTGGTTGCCCAGTTAACGGATAAGGGGTTAGTGAAGGATGTGGCTGACCTCTACACCCTTTCCAAAGAAGATCTGGTGTCCCTTGAAAGGATGGCCGATAAGTCTGCCCAAAACCTTTTGGGGTCCATTGAGAAGAGCAAGAAGACTACAATGGAGAGGTTCCTCTATGCTTTGGGGATAAGGCATGTGGGTGAACATATCAGCAAGATTTTGGCTGGGAGTTTCAAGAATATGAGAGATCTTATGGACACCAATGAGGACGAATTGATCGGTATTCACGAGATCGGACCCGAGGTGGCGGATAGTATGCTCAGGTTTTTCAAGGAAAACGATAACCTGCGGGTGATTAAAAGGTTAGAAGAAGCGGGGGTGACCTACCCTGAAACAGAAGCCGGGGAGCGGAAGGGAAACAATCTGGCGGGTATGACCTTTGTCTTTACCGGTGCCTTAAGCTCTTTTACCAGAGATGAGGCAAAGAGGAGGGTAAGTGAATTAGGGGGGAAACCCACATCGAGCGTTAGTAGGAAGACCACGTACGTGGTAATGGGAAAGGACCCTGGATCTAAGGTGGAGAGGGCGAGGGCATTGGCTGTCCGTGTTATGACCGAGGACGAATTTCGGGAATTGATCGGTGCAGTGGCCGTTTGAACGAAGTAAAATTTCAAGTCAGAGGTGCGTCATGTAAGGAGACGATTATCAGGAGTATGAAATTGCGTGCAATAAGATCCGAAAAGCCAATGATAAACTGCTGGATGAGTTTGAAGACCGG
>JAUXHQ010000084.1 GCA_030621455.1 Deltaproteobacteria bacterium | reverse complement strand
TCCTCGATCTTCATAGCTTAGCCTGATGAATTAAGAAACTTCGGCTTTGTATGTTTATTGGACTCTTTTCATTCTGTCATACATGAAGGCAGCCCCAGTTTTTTTCTTTCCGAAATCCTGGGATGGCTCCATAGTATGTGATATCTGATTGAGTTATTTGTGGGTCATAGTGACGGGATATTTACCCTTTTGACCTGTTGCGATCCATATTGTGGAAGCTATATGGCAACCAACAGTCTAAAACATAAATTCTGCTCCCCACAAACATCTTCTATATGTCACAGCGTAGGGAACCATCCCAAAAAATACAAAATGGGACAGCGACGATCACACGCCTCAAATGTATGACTACTGCTGATAGGCAAGACGTGACAATCAAAGGTTCTTTTTTAAGACTACAAACTGTGGGGGGGATGTGGGGGGATGGGACGTTGTTCAATAATATCAATATTATTCTTCATCCTCCTTTTGCTTCAGCGCCACCGCAACCGCTGTCGTCCCTACTCCTGATGGCATATCCCGTCAAAGGAATTACGAAAACGCCTGTCCCCCTCATCCCCTACAATACCTGCCACTTGAAGCGGCTGTTTGTCACCTGGCAACATAGGTCCGGCATCGTTTGATGGGATGAGAAGCCGCAACGTATCTATCTGCGAGAGTTGATTCTTAAGTACTGAATAACCATAAATGGAGAAGAGACCGGACAATACAGAAAGGCGAGCATCCGCCTGAATGCTTTTACCTAAAGCATCGCCAACTTTTCCATGGCCTTTGTTATCTAATAGCACTGTCATTCACATACACCGTATATCTCATAGTACAAATAACAAAAAATAGGGCCAGCCCCCTTTAACAAAATTTCAGGTTACTGCTGATAGTCAACATGTGCAAACCATATGGTCTTGTTTGCAGACTACATATAGTAATCAAAACAATACCAGAATCTCAGGGAATAGGTCAAGGTTTTTACAGGCTTAAAAAGGAACAGAAAAGGTGAATTCAGAGGTCTCTGAAAGTATAGATTACAAACTGTATACTGAACAATTTCGGGTTTTCAGTTTTCGTGCTTGATAGCAGTATACTGAAATTGCCGAGCATTGAGGGATAGCACAATCGTTCATACACTATTTATCTGAATAGTGAATTATTGAAATGTTAATCTAGTTCTCTCGGAACGAGTATGGTGTCCCCGGATTTGACATCTGTCAAGAACAAAGACCTAACCCCTTACCCTGCTGCTCTTTTGTCAAGAACAAAGATTTGACCCCAATTCCGTAAAAGATTTTCCGGAAGGTGTCAAGGCCTTCCTGGAAAAGAGACCGCCCAATTTTACAGGTGAGTAGGTACCCCCATCTTATCCCCCGGCAGTTTATATTTAAAAAATTTCGCAAAGGCTTAAGTTTATATCGGTGAAATCCGATAATAATAAAAATATAAGGACAGGCGTTCATCCTTATAAAGGAGAAAAATGATATTCAACAAAGGGGGGTACAAGATGCGATTTTTTAGACTGACTGCTTTTTTTGTGTTTGTTGCCATTATTGCAGGTTGCAGCAGTGGTGGTTCTCATGGGTCTGACCCTATGGGCACTCTTTTGGTAAGCATTGAAGATTCAGCGGACAATACCGCTATCAGCACTGCCAGTGTGGCTGTCTACGATAGTTCAAATCTACTTGTGACAAAAGGGGCGACTGATAATAGTGGTGAGTTTGAATATTCATTGAGTCCAGGGACTTATTATATAAAGGTTGCTGCCCAGGGTTATCTCCCTGTACCACCCACGAATCAAGAAGCTCTCCCTTTTGAGATTATTGATGGCCAGGATACGACTCAGGATGTTGCTTTGGATGAGCATCCGGATGCCGGCAATACCGGCCAGATATCCGGTTATGTACTGACTTCTGATTTGGTTGGAGTCCCTGGTGTATTGGTAGTTGCCAAGGATGAAACTCTAAACCTGACCGCATCAGCCATCTCCGGGCCTGATGGTGAATATGAACTGTACAATGTAAACCCAGGAACCTATACTCTGAAAGTCTATTGCGCCGGCTATCGAGATACGTCTGATCCGTATAGTGTTGATGTTGTAGCAAGTGGCAGCTATGAAGCGGATGACATAGAAGTTGTAGCGTATGCCAATGCTGATCTCAGTGGCCATATTTCATTTTTGGCTGTGGCAAATGGCATTGTAGATGTCACGTTGATCCATCCTGACACGCTGGATACAATCCCGGGGCTCAGTACTGAGAACGATGCTTCCACTAACACATATCTGTTAGAGGCTGTTCCGCCGGGAACTTATATTGCCTGGGCCAGTTTCCGAAATGACGGACATGTAATGGACCCAGATCGTATATCAAAATTTGGTCTGCCCCTTATCACTTACACTACGGCTTCTACTGACCAGGAACAGGATTTTGAAGTAACCGGTGCGGTGAGTATAGATGCGCCTACAAATGGCGCTGATTTGGTGGTTCCAGAAGTAGTGAACACTGCAACCCCTACATTTACATGGGTATCATATCCATCTGCCAAGGAATATATTATTGAGGTCTTTAATAGCAAGGGTGAGACAATATGGGGAGGCTTTGATAGTAGCAATATAGTCCGGCACACACAGATCGGCCAACAAGATGACAGTGCTGCGTTTAACTTTGACGGTTCCGCTACTTATCCGCTGGAGGATGGGGAGACTTACCGCTGGAAGGTCTATGCTGACGATGATGCTGCTGTGGATGTTCAGAATCTGATCTCGTCCAGTGAGGACCAGATGGGACTGTTTAAATATTTCCAGGACTCTACTCCCTAGATTTAGACAGCAGATTATTTGTGATTGTTTAGCCATAATAAGGAGCTGAATAGATTTTATGATGTAAGGGTGGGTTGAAACAGCTCGAAATTAAAGACTACCTTGCCATATTTTCCAACCTCACAAAATTTAAGGTTACTGCTGATAATCTTAAATCCACAGAAAGTAATGATTACATATGGTAGTCAAAAGTCACAATGAGACAAAAGAAAAGCGCCTTCCCCTTTATCCCGTCAATTCAGAAATCAGAACCATCGCCTAACCATAAACCTATCTGTACCTGAACTATAAGGTAAAATCAAGCCCTTTTATCGGTGGCAATCTCCCAACAGTCTCCAGCGGTCAAAAAGTCCACGGTATCTACCTGGATATTTACGCACCGAATGGCGACAAACACTTTATCGCTTTGGACACAAAAAAGGCAGCCAATCTCTGAAAAAGACTGCCCACCTCCGGGTGCGTATAGGGTGCACCTATCTTTATTGAAACGTCATCATCAAATTTGGGTCAACACTTTACAGAAACTATCCCCCTTTTAAACCCGTGAGGCGAAAGAGAGACGTCCACGTCCATAAGAAACTAAGAGGATATACGTTCTCCTCGGTCTACGACGTAACCAACAGCTGTTTGTGTCACACCCAATCGCTTTGCGATTCTTGTCATACTTTCTCCAAGCTCTCTAACACACCAATAACAGAAAACACTCCTTGCCTCAGATATTGGTTATCACAACCAAGCCGCGGAGTTATTGAGAAATTACGCAAAAAGTTCTTGACAAAATGAGCTAATTGCTAAAAGCTTATGGTTAATCGCACAGGTTGCAAACTTTTGGGCGAGTCGTCTACCAGTCATAGAGCGGTAAACCAACCATGAGAACAGATAAGAGCGTTTCTTTCTTCAATATCATCCTGGATAGCATCGCTGATGGGGTCTTCACGATTAACAACCAGGAGGAGATTACCTCTTTTAACCGGGCAGCGGAAAAAATCACCGGCTTCAGCAGGGAAGAGGCTATCGGGCAGAACTGTTTCGATATCTTCAGAACAAATATCTGCCAGACGAACTGTGCTCTCAGACTAACCGCAAGCACGGGCAAACCTGTTATCGACATCCCAGTCAATATTTTAAATAAAGAAGGGAAAGAGGTGCCGGTGAGTGTCAGTACCGCTGTACTGAGAGATGAGAAGGGAGAGGTGATTGGGGCCGTGGAAACCTTCAAGGACCTCTCGGTAGTGGAAGAACTGAAGAAGGAGATATCCAAGCAATACTCCCTGGAAGACATCATAGGCAAAAATCATCAAATTCAGGCCATATTCCATATCCTTCCGGATATTGCTGAAAGCGATTCCACTGTCCTCATCCAGGGACCCAGCGGTTCCGGCAAGGAGCTCTTCGCCAGGGCTATTCATAACCTTAGCCACCGAAAAGATCACTCTTATATCAAGGTGAACTGTGGAGCCCTACCTGACACCCTTCTCGAGTCCGAACTCTTTGGTTACGTCAAAGGAGCATTTACTGATGCAAAGAAGGATAAACCGGGCCGATTTGCCTTGGCAGAACGAGGCACCATCCTTCTAGATGAGATAGGGGATATGTCACCGGCCCTCCAGGTAAAGCTCCTTAGGGTTCTACAAGAGAAGGAGTATGAACCATTGGGAGCCATAACCCCGGTCCAGGCCAACGTAAGGATAGTAACCGCCACTAACCAGGAGCTTTCCAACTTGGTGAAGACCGGGAGGTTTAGGGAGGACCTTTTCTATCGTCTCAATGTGGTTAAGATCGAACTTCCCGCTCTGGCTGACCGTAGGGAAGACATCCCGCTCCTGGCTGAGAATTTCATACACAAGTTTAATTTAAGGAGAGGTAAGAGTATTATCGGAGTATCCGATGATGTTATGGAATTCTTAATGAGTTACGGCTTTCCGGGCAACATAAGGGAATTGGAGAATATTATTGAACACGCTTTTGTGCTTTGCAAGCAGAGAATAATAGAGATAAAACACCTCCCACCGGGACTTGCTGAGGGCGGTAAGAATGAGGATACCCCCGGAACAGAACCCCTGACGCATCCGTTGAAGAATGCTGAAGCCAAATTAATACGCAAAATCCTGAAAAAGCACGGTGGGAATAGAATGGCAACCGCTAAGGAACTGGGGGTTAACCGTTCGACGCTCTGGAGAAAGATAAAGAAGTACGGCCTTTAGTCTTATAAAAAAGTTCGAAATATGTTGTTCGTCTCGGCAACCCAGCCCCTTTTTCACTCCTGGCTTCCAGAAAAATAATGGCATTTGCTGAACCAAGAGTCAGGATGCCACGTAATCAATACCCAAACCAGGGTTGCATCATTGCAACTGTTCTGTGCAACATGATGCATTGTTGCGTCTCAATATCCCTCCAACCGGTCCCTTCGCTGGAGTAACCAAACCACGTAACTTATGGTAATAACAAAACTTTAGAAATATTACACCAACTGTTTTTTAGTGGCACACTCCTTGCACCATTTCAAAATAAATGCATGGAGGCGAGGAAGCAATTCTAATTATGGATTTTTCCAATAATTCAGTGGTTATGGATGGCTCTGTTACAACACAAACTGTATTGGAACGGTTAACCATATTAGAATTGCCGGAGGTGAATAGATGAGGGTTGCCATTCCTCTTTTTGGTGTTTGGATTTCTCCCCGATTTGGTTTTTCCCCGGAGATGTGGATACTGACGATTGAAAATGGGGAGGTCCTGTCCAGGAAGACAATATCCATGGCTGGGTTGGCGCTTCCCCAGTGGTTCAACCAGCTTGCGTCCCTGGGGGTTGATACGCTGATCTGTGGAGGGATAGATGGGTTTTGCCACCGACAGCTTGAAAATTTAGGGATATCAGTTATTCCCGAGATAGCCGGCGAAGCCGGTGATGCCCTGAGTTTATTCTTAGATGGGAATCTGCAGCCGGGAGTTAGACTCTGCAGGAGGAAAGGTATGGGGTTCAAAGATAAGAAGGGTAAGTCTTTCGGCCCACCATGGATGATGGATGACAAGGAAAATGAATAAGAGGAGGCGTTATGAGTCAGGAGAGTTGCAACAAGGATTCTACTTGTGAAACCTGTGGTGAACAGGGGAGTTGTTCGGAAGCGGAGAAAGAAGCCCACTCAGAGGAATTGCTCAAGAAAACCATGGGGCGGATAAAGCATAAGTTTATGGTGATGAGTGGGAAGGGGGGCGTAGGCAAAACCACAGTGGCCGTTAATTTAGCGGCAACCCTGGCCAAAAACGGATGCCAAGTGGGAGTGCTCGATGCGGATGTGCACGGCCCTAATATCCCCAAGATGTTGGGGCTGGATCAGGGGAAACTCGACGGGTCCCCTGAAGGGATAAAACCGGTTTCACTTTACCCAAATCTCAAGGTCGTCAGTATGGCATTTCTTTTGACTGATCCTGATAGTCCTGTTGTATGGCGAGGGCCGCTTAAACACCAAGCTTTTAAACAGTTCTTGAGTGAGGTGTTGTGGGGTGATCTCGATTACCTTATCGTTGATCTCCCTCCCGGGACAGGGGACGAACCGCTGAGTATCGCCCAGTTGATCAATGATGTGGATGGTTCGATCATTGTTACCACCCCCCAGGATGTAGCCCTCCTTGATTCGAGGAAAGCGGTTAGTTTCAGCCGGATGGTGAAGATCCCAGTGGTGGGGATTGTTGAAAATATGGGCGGGTTCTCTTGCCCTCACTGTGGCAAGTCTATCGACCTATTTAAGGTGGGAGGGGGAGAAAAAGCGGCTCGCGAACTCAATGTGCCGTTTCTCGGAAGGATTGTCTTTGATCCGGAAATTGTTCAAAGTTCCGACAGAGGTGTGCCTTTTGTGGAGAGTATCCCGGATTCGAAGGCAGCAAGAGCCTTCTCCGAGATCGGCAAGAAATGTGAGGAATTTGTAAATAATTCCGGATCAAAATCCTCTCAGGGCGAGGGAGGAATCACGGGCATTTCCAAGGTAAAGGAGATGTTGAAGGGTAAAAGCCGATAAAAGGAGGTATGGAGAATGAAAGTAGCTGTTGCTACGGATGGCACTACGGTTTCTCAGCATTTTGGCCATTGCGCAGTATATACCATTGCGGAGATAGAGGACGGACGGGTGATGACTAAGACCCAGATAGACGCTCCACCCCATGAGCCTGGTGTTTTACCGGCCTTCCTCTCCGGCAAAGGTGTGGATTGTATCATTTCTGGTGGTATGGGAGGAAGGGCTCAGGGGTTGTTTGCCGAAAAGGGCATCACTGTCATTACGGGGGCCTCAGGCTTGATAGATCAGGTGCTGGAGGATTTCCTTAATGACAGGTTAGTGACTGGATCTAACATATGTGATCATTGAAAGGAGGTGAGAACTATGCCGGGATTTGATGGTACAGGACCAAGAGGACTCGGCCCAATGACCGGGGGCGGGAGGGGATATTGTAACCCCAACTACGCGGGAACGGGGGCTCCATATATGGGAAGCCCTTACGCAAGCCCTTACGGAGGGGGAGCCCAGTACGGGGGCTATCCCCCATACGGGAGCTATCCTAATGCACCTTACCAGGCCTATCCATACGGCGGTTTTGGATGGGGCAGGGGTATGGGCAGAGGAT
>JAUXHQ010000164.1 GCA_030621455.1 Deltaproteobacteria bacterium | reverse complement strand
ATCCTCATAAACGACATATCCCCCAAGGCTGGCTTCAGGATAAGTAAGGGTGACTTGATTAAGGTGCAAATCCCGGAGCCCACGCCTTCCGAGCTTCACCCGGAGAATATCCCCCTGGATATCATTTATGAAGATGATTTTCTCATCGTGATAAATAAACCTGCAGGGTTGGTTGTTCACCCCGCTGCCGGAAACTACTCAGGAACCTTGGTTAATGCCTTATTGTACCACAGCCATGATCTCTCGGGTATAGGGGGTGTCGTTCGCCCCGGTATAGTACATCGTATTGACAAGAACACCTCGGGAGTTTTGGTGGTAGCGAAGAATGATATTGCACATAGGTTATTGGCAGGCCAGTTTAAGAAGCATTCTATTACGAGAAGATACACTGGGATGGTTTACGGTACTTTCAAGAACGAGAGAGGTGCTGTGACTTCCTCTATCGGTCGACACCCTGTAGATAGAAAGAAGATGTCTACAAGTGCCAGGAAAGGGAGGAAGGCCATAACACACTGGAGAGTGATCGAACAGTTCGAAGAGATCACGTTATTGGAGATAAGCCTGGAGACCGGGAGAACCCACCAGATTAGAGTTCACATGGCGGACATCAGGCACCCTGTAGTAGGCGACCCTGTTTATTCCAGCAAGAAAAGGCTATTGAGGATACAGAACGAGCAAGTCCGTAACACGCTAAGGGGTCTATCCAGACAGGCCTTACATGCCAGTATTTTAGGCTTTAACCATCCCAAGACCGGGACCTACATGAAATTTTCCGCACCCCTGCCACAGGACCTGGGAGAGATACTTGATGTCCTTAGAGATCAGGGGGGGTATATTTGAGATTCGGTATGGCTGGTAAGAAGAGAAAAAAAACTTCAAAGAATAAACATTCCAAGGGATTTAAGTATCTTACCTCCTTTTTACTCGTAGTCTTTTTTTTGGGGGGGACCTGTCTGCTGTATGTGGGTTTTTTAGCGGCAAAGGTAATCATCAGGTGTCAGGGAACGCGATGGGAACTCCCCTCAAAGGTATACTCTGCCCCGGTGCCGCTTTATCCGGGTCTCAACCTCAATGCCTCCGGTCTTTATGAGTATCTCAAAGACCTTGGGTATCGACGGGTAAAAGGTATTCCCAAGATGCCGGGCTCTTTCTCTAAGACACGCAGTCTTTTGTCTCTTTACCAGAGAAGTTTTGATTATCCTTCAGTGCATATTGACGCCCGTTTGGTGAAGATATATCTAAAGAATGGTGTGGTTGTGAAAATTGTCGACGGGTCTGCCAAGTCTGCCCTGTCACTGATACAGATCGAACCGATGGAGATAGCCGCCCTCTTTGGAAAGAAGAGGGAAGAACGTTATCTTGTAGACTTAGACCAAGTCCCAAAACACCTTATTGACGCTACCCTGGCCATAGAGGACCGACGGTTTTATGAACACGGGGCACTCGATTTTCGTGGCATATTAAGAGCATTTTCCAAGAACTTACTTGCAAAGGGGATAAAGGAAGGTGGTTCCACCTTGACCCAGCAGCTTGTTAAGAATATGTTTCTTACCCCTGAGCGAAGCCTGTGGCGTAAGTTTAACGAGGCTATCATGGCTATGATACTTGAGCGGTATTATACCAAGGATGAGATCTTGGAGATGTATTACAATGAGGTCTACCTTGGCCAAAAGGGGTCAGTAGAGGTACATGGGGTAGGGGAGGCAGCAAGGTTTTATTTTGGACGTTCGGTGGAAAGGCTCGACTTGGACCAATGCGCCCTTCTAGCAGGCTTGATTAAGGCTCCTAACAGCTATTCACCATACAGGGACCATCAGGCGGCCTTGCTGAGAAGGAATTTGGTTTTAAAGACACTCTATAAACTCAATAAGATAAGCCGATCCCAGTATGAGGAGACGGTAAGAACCCCTGTTGAGGCTATCGGATATTTTTATGGAAAGGCACAGGCCCCCTATTTTGTTGACTATGCTATTGCTCAGATCAAGGACCTTTATCCAAGAGAAGTCTTAGGTGCCATAGGACTTTCAATCTTTACTTCCCTTGATATACATATTCAGCGTTGGGCAAGGGAAGCCCTTCAAAAGGGTTTGGATAGACTCGAGGCCGGCCATCCATCTCTTTCCAAGGAGGGCGGACTTCAAGCGGCTGTGGTGGTGATTGAGCCCAGTACCGGCAGGATCCTTGCCATGGTCGGTGGACGTGATTATGTCACAAGTCAGTTTAACCGAGTTACCCAGGCCGTAAGACAGCCGGGGTCCCTTTTAAAACCTCTCGTCTATACAGAGGCGTTGATAGAGGGGTACTGTGAATCTTCAATGCTGGAGGATAAGCCGGTTCACGTAACCTTAAAGGATGGGACCGTCTGGTCACCTGCCAATTTTAACAATGAATACTTAGGAAATGTACCCTTGATAAAGGCCCTTGCCTTTTCACTTAACGGAGCCACTGTTCGTCTTGCCAGAGAGCTGGGATTCGAAAAGATATATGATTTGGCCTTTAAGGTGGGATTCCCAAAGGAGAGATTTCGGGTACCTTCCATGATCCTGGGTGGATGTGAACTTAGTCCATTAGAGATCACTCGTCTTTATTCGATCTTTGCCTCACATGGTTTTTCCTGTAATATCCTTTCCATAAGGAATGTCTTGGATAGAGAAGGAAATCGTCTGCAGATGAAACGTATCCGAATAAAAGAGGTACTTGATCCGTCAGTATGTGAGGTCATGGAAAATATCTTACGATGTGCAACCATGTATGGAACAGGCAGGGGACTATCTTCGTATGGTCTGGCAGGTGCGGCTGGGAAGACAGGTACCTCTAATGAAGAACGGGATGCGTGGTTTGCAGGTTATCTCAACGGCTATCTTGCCGTAGTGTGGGTAGGGAGAGATGACAACGGACAGATAGGTCTTACCGGTGCCCAGGCCGCTTTACCCATCTGGGGAGAGATCATGAAAAAGATCAATCTCGGCCGGCCTTCAAAAGAGTTGAGTAGGATGTCAGGTTTGACGAGAAGACATATCTGCATCGATTCGGGTGGTCTTGCCCGTCGGGGCTGTCCTCGTAAGTGGGAAGGGACTTTTTTAAGTTCAGATCAAACCCGATCGTTAAGCCGCTGTCCCCTTCATCGGTGGCCCGGCTTGAAAAGATTATTTAGGAGATAATGTGCGTACTTTGTTTGCTCTTGCTCTTTTCTTTACCTTTGTCATGACAATAGGTTGTGCCAAAAAGAACATATACCTATATCCGCCCCCTTCTATTGATATCGCTCCTATGCCGAGGCCGTCCCTCCCTCACTATGGTACAACCCAAACGTTGGTTATCAAGGGGAAGGAGATGTTAGGGAACGGAGAAATAGAAAGAGCCCTTGACATTTTTGAGGAGGCCTATACCCTTGACCCGTCAAATCCTTGGCCGGTCTTCTATCTGAGTAAGGCGTGGGCTACAAAGGGAGATTATGGTGAGGCAAGGGAGTTTGCTAAGCGAGCCAGATGGCTTTTCACCGGCAATCCGGATGGAGAGGTTATTGCCATGCGCCAAGAGGCATACTGTCTAAAGGCCCTCGGCCAAATATCCGAGTCCCGTGAGCTTTTGGAAAAGGTAAACGAGTTGGAAAGGTACAGAAAAGATGCAGACTAGAGGATGGCGTCCTTCCACCCAGAAATGGCAATTTTCCGTAATTTCTGGGTCAGTATGCCCCCGCTGCCATGCGAAAACGTAGGCAGGCAAAGGCCCCTCAAAAAGAACCTTTGCCTGCCTTTGGTATTTCGTTACCCCTGAATTATCTCAAAGAGTACACTGTTAAAGGATTTAGGGTGAAGAAACCCAAACTTATGACCTTCAAACTCATTCGGAGTCTTGTCAATTAACTTAATACCCTTCTCAGCAAATTGCTCCCACTGTTTTTCTATGTCATCTGTCTTCAAAGCTATGTGGTGTAGTCCCTCACCCTTAGCCTCAATAAACTTGCCTATGACCCCATCCGGTTTGGTGGGAGCCATCAGCTCGAAATCCACATCTCCAATGCGACACATGGCATACTTCATGCCATAGGAATCGAAAGTCGTTGTTTCTCCTGCCTTAGCCCCCAGGACTTCCGTGAAAAGCTTGATTGCTTTGTCGAGATCCTTTACCGCTATCCCTACCTCTATTACTTTTTCTATTGACATCCTTATATACCTCCTTCAATGAGATTTGAATGTAACCTCCTGCCCTGACCTTTCGGCCTCGTTCCCAAGCAGGTACAATTATAGCATAGTCATCCCTCCGCTCACACTAATGTGCTGGCCGGTCATATAGTCAGCCTCTTCAGAACATAGATACATCACCATGTTGGCTATCTCTTCGGGGCGCGCCAACCTCTTCTTCGGAACACCTTGTATCATCTTGTCGATGATCTTTCCCAGATTCTGCGTTGCAGGTGTGTCTACTGTTCCGGGAGCGACACAGTTTACGTTGATACCAAAACGTGCCAACTCACCTGCAATGGTCCTTGAAAAACCGGCAATGGCAGCTTTGTTGCCCGAATAGACCGCCTGCCTCGGTGTGCTGATCTTCGATGCGTCGGAAGTGATGCTCACTATCCTGCCCCCTCCCTGATTGATCATATGAGGGATCACCGCGTGGCAACAATTGAGAACACTCAACCAATCAACTGCTATCTCCCTGTCCCATTCCTCAGGGTCAGTCTCATGGAAATGCTTGAAGGACATGGTAACCAGGGCTGCATTGTTTACCAGTATGTCTACTTTGCCGAGTTCATCCATCACCTTCTTCACCATATCCAAGACCTCTTCTCTTTTGGAGACGTCAGTCTTGATAGCTAAGGCCTTGCCTCCGCCATCGGTTATCTCCGCAGCAACCTTCTCCGCAGCGTCACTTCTCAGCTCAGCAATGATAGACGTAGCCCCCTCCTTTGCAAATGAATGACTGATCGCACGACCGATCCCTGAACCTGCCCCTGTTACGATGACTACCTTATCTGCAAATCTCATTTTTTCCTCCTTTTACGCATGATGTGGTTGTCAAGCCTTTATTATCCAATTTACATAGGGAAACCTTTCCCTAGTTAGTTTCCATCCAGAAATGGCACTTTTCCGCAATCTCTGCGTCAGTCTGCTGGATTGTTTGTGCGGCGTACGCTTGTACGCCCCCGAGCAATCCCTTGTCTTCCTTGACCTTGACAAAATTGCTCATTTCTGAATTGGAAACTTGCTAGTGCCCCCTTTCTTAAGAGGCCATTAATGGATGGACACTAGTTAGCGCCCATCCGGAAACGGGTTTCTGAGAAAATGGGCGCTAGCACCTCTCAAGTCG
>JAUXHQ010000193.1 GCA_030621455.1 Deltaproteobacteria bacterium | reverse complement strand
CCTATAGAGCACATGGCTTTCCTTTATTCCGGGCATATCCACTACGAGCTGAAAGAATTTGACGAATCCATCAAGTCCTATGAAGGCTTTTTAAAAAAAGCCTCGTCGGAGAATCCCTTGAGGATATTTGCTTTTGATGGATTGGGATACGGGCACGAAGCTAAAGGGGATTACGAAGATGCCTTGGTCTATTTCAGGAAACTTATAGATGCGACAGAAAACCCTCTTAGTAAACCGTCGTATTTCAATCTATCCAGGTGTTATGAGAAATTGGGGGAAAAAGATAAAGCCATTGAGACCTACCAGAACGTCCTCACCAATTATCCTAATTCAAGTTATGCTTCCCTAGCAAAAGAAAAGATCAACATTTTGAAAAGGTAAAACACCCTTTACATTTTGTATTTTGTCTCCCGTCTATCAATAATGGACTGTTTTGTAACTTCTCAAACAAGCCGGGGTATGCCCCAGTGAGCTTAGAAGTACAACTGTTTCCGCATAGGCGAGGGTAAGGAGGGCGACACTTCTGCGCTTTGCGGAAAGGAAGGTTGAGGATGCGAAGATTCTTGTTTTTTCTAGTGGTTTTTTTCTTTGTCGGTTTTCTAGCCTTTACTGAAGAGTCGAGATCAGATGCCCAGGATGATGCCATAATAATAGATGAGGCCTCTCAGTTTGGCATTGCCCAACATTTCTTTGATGAAGAGGATTACTTCAGATCCATTACAGAATATAGGCGGTTTATCTATTACTTCCCTCATAGTGAATTGTTGGAGATGGCCCGATTTAAGATAGGGGAGGCATATTTCAAGGGAAAGGAGTGGAAAAAAGCTCTCCAGGCCTTCGAAAAGTTGAGGGAAGAATTCCCTGATGGGGACTTGGTTCCTAAATCTCATTATTTGAGTGCAATGGCTTACTCTTATCAAAAAGACTATCGTTATTCGAGGGAACAATTCGGAAAGATACTAGACTTATTTCCCAAGCATAAACTCGCTGATAATGCCAAGCTACAGATAGCCATGAGCTACGTAGAGGAAAAGAGATGGGGCGACGCTCTGGCAAGTTTGAGGGAGATAGAGGAAGGGGGTAGCCTGTACACCACTGCCCAGGACTTCGCCTCCGGTCTAGAGAATATTGATGAGCTCCCGTTAAAATCACCTGCGTTGGCAGGAACTTTTGCGGCCATCCTTCCCGGTAGTGGTCATCTTTACACCGGGCGAACAAGAGATGGCACAATTGCCTTTTTGCTGAATACAGCCTTCATATGGGGTGCGGTGGAATCATTCGATGACCACAATTATGCTGTGGGAGGGATATTAACATTTTTTGGTCTGGGCTGGTACTTTGGGAACATATATAGTGCAGTCAGTAGCACCCATAAATACAACGATCGGCTTGAAGACAAATATATCAGGAGCCTCAAGGACAAGAGCAATATCTCGCTTGGCTTTGGTCAGGTAGACAAATCATACTACATTAGATTTAGTATGAGGTTTTAACTTTACCGAGATGAAAGTTTACATAATATATCTTATCAGACATTGTCCAATTTATAAAAATAAAGGTCATTGAGCTAACCCTGTGAATAAATGTTAACTCAATGACCTTTATTAATTACCGTAATACTCCTTTATTAATTTACTAAGATACCCCTCCGGATCATCCACTGCCTTTTCTGTGATCAAAAAATCTCGGCATCCGGTTTTCTCTCTGATGAGTTTGAACCCGTGTTCGTAATTCTTCATAAGTTGTGCGCAAATATCAAAGGCATTTTTACCGCTTTCCATAGATTCCCCGGCTATCCTGTCCAACGCTCCGTCAGCAAAGGTTATATGGAACATGTATTTATCAGAGAACCATTCTTCAAATCTTTTAATTTCTTTGAAGGACACGGACAGTTCTTCAAGCATCGTGCTTATATCCAGGTTCTTAGCTATAGCGGTATCGATTACCAGATCCATCGTGTTCCTGGTAAAGACAATCCCATATCTCTCAAGAAGTTCCTTCTCCCGTTTCCTCAGGGATTCTTTCATAACCTCCTTTTCGTGGGATGCGAGTCTTTCATATTTCGTCAACATGTTTTCATCATGGGGGTTTGCAATCAATCTATCAAGTTCTCTTTCAGGGTTTGCCACTGTCTCTCGTGTAACCACAAACCTCCTTATCTCTGTGGATGGCAGTTTATTTTCAAATTTCAGGAGAACCTTTTCCACCGAACTAACCAACCCTCTGGCACCAGTTCCTTCCTGACAACCTCTTTCCGCCAGCATACGCAGGGCCTCGTCTTCAAATAGCACGTCTATCCCATATGCCTTGAAATCCTTCTTCTTGCTGATAATCACTGAACTGTTGGGGTTCTTTAGGATCTCGTACAGATCATCAACCCCCAATTTCTCATAGACTGCTACTACAGGTAATCTACCGATGAATTCAGATTCAAATCCATAAACCATGAAGTCTTCAGAACTGACTTGTTTTAAAAACTCTTTCTCGTTGTCTTTGGATTTTATGTCAGCGCCAAAACCGACCCCCTGTCTGTTTAACCTTTTCTTGATTATATCTTCCAGTTCTTCGAATGCACCACTTACAATAAAGAGGATATTTTTCGTGTTGATTGTCCGCTTCTTTTTTCTTTTTCCACTCTTCCTGAACTCTTCTATGGCTTCCAATTGGGATACGGGGTCATGAGGCACCTTTAAGTCCACATCTGTCTCTTCCAATGGTTTTAGAAGTGCCCTCTGAACACCGGTTCTTGATACATCAATACCTATAAGCCCCCTGCTGGATGCGATTTTGTCTATTTCATCTATATAGACTATACCGTATTGAGCCAGTTCAATATCGCCGTCGGCTTCATGTACTAAATCCCTTACAAGATCCTCGACATCGCCTCCCACATACCCGGTCTCACTAAATTTTGTTGCATCCCCCTTCACAAAGGGTACGCCGATCTTCTTGGCTGTCAACTTGATGAGATAGGTCTTTCCCACTCCTGTAGGACCCACCATTATTATATTACTCTTTATATTACCAATGACGTCGTATCTGTCGACCCTGTCCTTATTACCTTCTTCCAGCAACCGTATTCTGTTAAAATGGGTGCATATCTTAGTGGCAATTATCTCCTTAGCCTCTCTCTGCTTAATCACATACTGATCGAGATACGCCTCAAGGTCCTCAGGCTTCATATCAAACCTGATCTTCATGGTTTTCTCTTCCACGTCACCTTTACCGGGATCTCTTTGATCGGGGTCTACGTTGGGGGCTAACGTGGGCAAGACCAATTTAATATGACCTCCGTACTTCCTCTGGAGGTATTCATTGAGCTCCTTTTCCAGTTCCCTGGGATTAGGAATTTCATCTCTCATGTATTCGACCTTATATATATATCTTCAGATATTCAATTTCAATGTGGGGTTATGGCAAGGCACAAAGGTAAGGTTAAGACAAATTCACAGCCCCCAACCTTTACCTTTGTTACTCCTTTCTAAGGAAAATAATGACGAAATTTTAAAAGTCAACCCCTCAGAACCAGTCACGGAAAAAGTTAAAGTAGGTCTTCTCCCCTTTCCTTTCTTTATCTATCACTGTCTCCAAAGCCCTCTTATCCTCTTTGCTTAAGTCTATAAAAGAAACACCCATATAATAAAGGTATTTACCATCCCCAGGTCTCATATCATACCAACGAACTTCCCCCATAGGGGTTATCGTCCTGGAACCGAACGGAAGGTCAATCTCTATTTTCAGCTTATTCTTTTCCATACCTGACGTTGAGGAACATATATGAAGCCCGTCAGCCTGTACGACATTGGTACCTAAACAAGCCCCATTAACAGAAATGCTCTTTGTTTCTGAGTGAATCATTCTTGAAGACATATTTTCCTCAGGATTATCACCTATTATTACAAATCTTGCACCTAACACAACGTTTATCCTAGCATACTTACGGCTGTCGATCCTCTTGTGTTTCGTTTTTTTTCTCCTGTTTTTCATTGGTTTCCAAGCTATCTGTATTGTTCAAGGTTCACCGTAACCATTCGGATTGTCATGTTGCCAATGCCACGCATGAGCAGTCATTTTATCGATTCCCCTATCGGCTGACCAGGCCAGTTCATCTTCGGCCTTAGACGGATCAGCATAACATGATGCTATATCACCCGGACGACGTGCAACAATTTTGTACGGTACTCTCTTCCCAGAGGCCTTTTCAAAGGCAGCTATCATTTCCAGGACACTATACCCCTGCCCCGTGCCGAGATTATACGTGACCATACCGGGACCTGATATAATGTTTTCTAATGCCCTAATATGCCCAACAGCCAGATCCACAACGTGGACATAGTCGCGAACACCTGTACCGTCACAGGTGGGATAGTCACCCCCAAATACGGAAAGTTCCGGTAGCCTACCGATAGCCACCTGTGTAATATACGGGAGGAGATTATTTGGGATCCCATTTGGATCCTCCCCAATCCGTCCGCTGGGGTGGGCTCCTACAGGATTGAAATACCGCAACAGTGCCACATTCCATGTTTCATCAGCTCTGTGAAGATCCCGGAGAATCTCCTCAATCATCAATTTTGATCGACCGTAAGGGTTTGTTGCAAAAAGAGGAAAATCTTCTTTGATGGGAACTTC
>JAUXHQ010000044.1 GCA_030621455.1 Deltaproteobacteria bacterium | reverse complement strand
TGGGCGGAAGAGGGTCTACAAAGAAGTTGGGGAGTGAGGGCATATGTGAGAGGACATGTTGGAAAATGGTTTAAGAGGAAGAACCCTAAAGCGCAGGGTTTGGGACCTGTTGAGATCTTCGAATCTTGACAAGGCCCTGGACGAGTTGTCCCAATTGCCTCTGCGCCGGGTTGTCAACCCCCTCTTCTCCCTATTGTATAGTGAGGATGAAGAAATAAAGTGGCGGACGGTCACGGCTATGGGGCTAATTGTTTCCATTATTGCCTCAAACGATATGGAATCAGCCCGTACAGTGATGCGTAGACTCATGTGGAACCTGAATGACGAATCCGGCGGCATCGGCTGGGGTTCCCCTGAGGCCATGGGTGAGATCATGGCCTGCCAGGAAGATATGGCGGGCGAGTATGCCCATATCCTGGTTTCCTACATTCGAGAAGATGGAAATTTCCTCGATCAACAATTATTGCAGCGTGGCGTAATATGGGGTCTCGGAAGGCTGGCCCAGGTAAGACCCCACATCTTGCAAAGTCGAGATGCAACCCGTTTCATTAGCCCTTATCTCAGGTCCTCAGATGCCACCATCAGGGCGCTGGCCGCATGGACCATTGGGTTGCTAGGCGCTAAAATAAGCCGTTCAGAAATTGAAAGGCTCTTGACCGACGATACCGAGGTTAGACTCTATATAGACCGCAGGCTAGCTGTTCGCAGTCTAAGCGAGATCGCAGAGGAGGCGTTAGTAAATCACCATGCCTATACCCGGTAATTTACTCACTACCGCTATGGCGGTCATGCCTCACAAAGATGCGGATCGGGCTCTGGAAGTAGCTCTGTCCCTGGACGTGCCCTTTTGGCCACAGTTGCCTCTGTTGAGTTACTACGAAGACATGTATGTCCAGGCTTCAGAGCACTTCCCCGGCATTGTGCTCAACATGGAAAAACGTACCTTGCATTTCTCTATGGAAAAGTTTATAAATGAGTATGAAGAGACCTTGGTCCATTCTGATGAACCGGGGTATTTTGACATCAGCGAAACATACTCTGTGGTCTACCATCGGTTCTTGGACTTGGACCTCTCGGATCACCCGGCCATCCGCGGACAACTCGAGGGACCTATCAGTTTCGGGTTGAACGTTACGGATCAGGATGATCGTCCGATCTTATTTGATGAGTCTATCCGGCCATTATTATTTGAAGTGATGGCAAAACGGGTAAATGTTCAACTGGATCGTCTCAAGAAACGAAACGCTAATGCATTCATGTTCATAGACGAACCGGGGTTGCAGTTCCTGTTCAGCGGGATGTCGGGTTATACAAATCTGGCAGCAAAAGAAGAGATGGAGGCCTTTTTCTCCATGATTGAAAGACCCCGAGGAATTCATTTATGCGGCAATCCGGATTGGGAGTTTTTATTGGGTCTGGACCTGGACATCCTGTCTATGGATATTTACTCCAATGGAGAAATCTTTGCTTCATATCACTCATCCATCCGCAAGTTCCTGGATCGGGGAGGGTTTATTGTGTGGGGTATCGTACCCACCAATTTTGAACCGTTTGGAAAGGAGTCTATTAATTCTTTAGAGGAAAGGCTCGACAATATATGGGCTGTTTTGGATAAAAAAGGCATCGATAAAGACTTCCTCCTATCAAGGAGCATGCTGTCTCCTGCTACATGCTGTCTGGTGAACCCCGACGGCGAGCAGACAGTGGAAAAAGCCTTCAAAGTGATTCAGGAGATGTCCTTAAGGCTTCGTGAAAAGTATAGGCTTTAGTTGCCCGATGAGATCTCCTTACCTTCGCCCTGGCATCCATCATTAATATCTCCCCTGAGTTATTGAGAAGTTGGGACTGTTCAGTTGGGCAGGTATGCCGCTTGCCGGCGCTTAACTGTATCATCAAAGCCACTTCAAGAGACCAGGTTTGTGTAACTGCACAGGTCGAAAAGTTACGGGTTTACAAAGGACCAAAAATGATTATGTTTACTATATAAAAATTAGAAGCACACCACAAACTTTCGACCTGTGCAGTTAGTTGGGCTGGTTTATTACTTGCCGGCGCTTAACGCATAATCTTGCTCAACTGCACAGGTGGCAAACTTTAGAATAGTATCACCAGGATATGAACGGGTTACGTAATAGGGAGGTGAAGAATATGTACTCAAAAGTAGTTATGGATCATTTCAAAACCCCTAGAAACGTCGGGGAGATGAAAGATGCGGATGGCGTGGGAGAGGTCGGAAATCCCGTGTGCGGAGATATGATGAATATATACATCAAGGTCGAAGATGATCGCATCAAGGATATCTCATTCTTGACCTTTGGTTGCGGAGCAGCGATTGCTGTTTCCAGTATGCTGACTGATATAGCCAAAGGAAAAACCATAGAGGAGGCAAAAAAGATTACCAACAAATCTGTTGCTGAAGCCCTCGAGGGTCTTCCGAAAAACAAGCTCCATTGTTCAAACCTTGGGGCAGACGCGCTTCAACTGGCCATAAAGGATTATGAAGACAGAAAAGCAGGCAAGGTAAGGCCCCCCTCAAGGCCGGAGGACAGGCATGAACATACTCATGGGGAAAGTTGTAAGTGCCCTTATTGCAATGGCGATGTAAATTCGGGATTGGAATTCTGTTCCCATTGTGGCAAGGAAATGAACGATAGTAACTGAATTCTGGCAGGGAGGTTCAAGATGAGCATAATAAACCTAGACTATATATCAGCTAACCCTCTGTTACCTGAAGTTCAGGAGGCTATGGTTGAGGCGATTAAAAAGAATTATGGTAACCCTTCCAGCTCCCACCGGTTGGGGGACGAGGCAACAGAAGTACTCGAACTGGCGAGGAAGAATATTGCCACTTTGATCAATAGTGCATCACCGGAAGAGGTGGTCTTCACCTCATCCGGCACAGAATCTATCAATCACGCCATAAAAGGGGTGGCCTTGGCCCACGCAGGCAAAGGAAAACACATTATAACATCCAATATTGAGCATAATGCGGTCTTGAAGACTCTCAGGAGGCTGATGAAGATGGGGTACAAGGTGACTTCAGTCTCTGTAGATGAGTACGGGCTGGTAAACCCCGCCGATATAGCCAGGGCCATAACAGATGAAACTATTCTGGTAACGATTATGCATGGAAACAACGAGGTTGGAACTATCCAACCTATAAAGGAGATCACCCGAATCACCCGAGAAAAGGATATCCTTTTTCATTGCGATGCAGTAGCTTCTGTTGGGGTTGTGCCTATTGATGTCCAGGAACTGGATGTAGATTTGCTCAGTTTTTCGGCCAACCAGTTCAACGGGCCTTCAGGAATCGGTGGTCTTTACATGCGCCGAGGTGTGAAGATATGGCCTTTGCTCGATGGAGGAGATCAGGAGAATGGGAGACGCGCCGGCACGGAAAATCTAATCGGCATCGTGGGGGCTGGTGTTGCTGCTGAAATAGCTTCCCGGGAAATGGAATCCCGTGTAAATCATACAAAAATACTGAAGGACAAATTAATCAAGGGCCTAAAAGAGAAGATTGGAGACATTATTATCAATGGGCACCACGAAATCTCATTGCCCAATCTTGTGTCCGTATCCGTAAAATATATAGAAGGAGAAAGCATCGTCCTTATGCTGGATGAAGAGAATATCACTGTCTCCACGAGGTCGGCCTGTGCTTCGGGCGCACTTCGGGCCTCACATGTACTCCTTTCAGTAGGAAGGGATTATGCTGATGCGCAGGGAACCCTCGTGATAACTTTTGGCAAGGAAACCACAGAGGCTGAGATTGACCGGTTGCTCGATGTATTGGAAACAGCGGTGGAAACCCTGCGAAAGATGTCACCTCTTTATAATAAGGTTCAGGGTTGAATGATCAGGAGAAGGCCCTTCGAGGAACTTTACATCAGGTACAACCGGCGAGAGTTTGTTCATCCGGATCCCCTGGAGTTTCTGTACCATTACGAGGATGGTCGAGATCGTGAGATAGTTGGATTTGTGGCTTCATCACTTGCTTACGGAAGGGTCCCTCAGATACTGAGGAGTGTTTCATCCGTCCTACAGCGGATGCGACCGTCGCCGTCAGTATTCCTTAAACAGGGGTCCAGGGCATCATTCCTGGAGACGTTTACAGGGTTTAAACATAGGTTTACCACCGCCGACGAACTCGCCTCCTTGCTGTTCAGCATCAGGAATGTTATGGAGCGGCATGGTTCCCTGTACGCGTGTTTCACTGATGGCATGAATGATGAAGACACAGTATTGCCCGCACTCTCGGCCTTCGTCAGAGAATTGGCGGTTGAGGATGGCGGCAAGCCTAACAGCCTCGTACCCTCTCCCGTGAAGGGTAGTGCCTGCAAACGGTTGAATCTTTTCTTGCGGTGGATGGTGAGAAAGGACGACGTTGATCCTGGAGGATGGGATGCCGTGCCCATGGCCAAGCTTATCGTCCCCCTCGATACACACATGCGCAGAATCTGTCTTGGCCTTAAGTTGACAGAGAGAAAACAGGCGGACATGAATACCGCTTTAGGTATAACCGCCGCCTTCAGGACGATCTCTCCTGACGATCCGGTGAAATATGACTTTGCCTTGAGCCGTTTGGGCATTCGAAACGACGCTGACGCTGACGAATTCGTTAGGGCGTATTTTGAAACTTTCGACCTGGGCGAATAGCCCATCTTACACTGCGCACCTAAATCCGGTTATATTAGACCACGATTTTTCGCTGGCTTTGAGCCGCATGCTTGGCGAGAAGATCCCAACATGGATAAAACTACCTCCCTTGATAACATAATACCTCTCCCCTGAAGAAGTACCATTTCCCGATAGGCCATTACCAATAGTAGAAGTCCATTCCAGGATATTGCCTGACAAATCACATATTCCAAGAGAACTTCTCGATAAATCCTTATAGTAATCCACCGGAGTGGTATCAGCAAAACAGGTGTCTTCGAGATTGCAACACTCACTTTTCCACTGATTGCCCCACGGAAACACACTGCCGTCGGCACTTCTGGCCGCTGCTTCCCATTCAGCTTCACTTGGCAGCCTTTTACCTGTCCATGCGGCAAAGGCCCGTGCATCGTCAATACTAATTTGAACCACAGGATGGTTCTCTTTACCATCGGTTGAACTTCCCGGGCCATAAGGATGCCGCCAGCAAGCGCCTTCAACGGTTTTACATACTGTCCCCTTGGTCATCACATAGCTTTTCCGTCCCGTATCTTTGTCCACAATTCTCTTGGTTCCCCCCTCGTAAACCTCTCCGTAACCTGCCTTCTCCGCACTAGTTTGGTGGCCCGTTTTCTCCACAAATACCTTGAAGATAGCATTGGTTACAGGGTACTCACCCAGGTAGAAAGGCCTCAGCGAGACTCGTGCCTCGCTCTGTTCGTTTCTACCAGGGTTCTTGCTTCCAATTATGTAATCGTTTCCGGGAATCCAGATATGACGATTATAGAACCTCTTCGTAACATCAAGATATTCCTCAAATCGTTCCGCCAAAACCTTTGCCCGCAACAATTCATCCTTCCGCAAATCTTCGTCCGGCGGGATTTCTTCAGAGAGGAACTCCATCATGTCCGAGTCTTCCCCCTCATCAATACCAATATCATTATGGCCAAAAATCTTCCCGGAAGTCCTTTCTCTGCCAGTATCCTCGTTAAATTCAACGGATTCAATAACTCCGGCTGCTTCCTTTATGTCCTCCGCCGGCTCTATCGTATCAGCATCTTCCCTTCCTTTCACCTCACCAACCCCGGCAGTATCCACTGTGCCTTGCCCCGGGTCAAATGAACCTTCACCTTCTACTGTTACTGTTCCCTGGTCTTCCCTTTCACTCTGTCCTGAAAGGTCCTTGATCATCTTCTTAGTCTTGTCGAGTTCTTCCAGGGCCGCCTGGAAGTCTCCGGATCCAATCTCAGGGTTTACCTCGCTGAGGACCTGTCTAAATGCTGCAATCATGTCCTGTAAAGACTCGTTTTCCTTCACATTGACTGCCAGCTTCTCTATAAGCTCATTTTTCCTGTCGTCTGAAATGACAAAGATATTCTTCCGTCCTATTTTTATCCCTTCCGGGTTCTTATCCTTCTCTGACAGCTTTTTGAAACTCTGGTTGAGTGAAGACTTGAGATTACTGAATTTCCTTCTTTTCTCCTTTATGTCTGTGGAATCGTCTTCAACATCCCATATCTCGTTTATCAGACTTTCAATAGGGATCTCCTTTATCCGCTCCAGGTCTTCATCGTTATTATAATGCTTCCTGATGGCCCCCAGCAGCTCAAACCTTAGGCTTCCTCTCTTCGACCCGGGAAGGTTTCTTGTCGCTTCATCAATACCCTTCAGTGAGATCATTGGGCCCATGATCGATCCTCCAAACTTCCAAAAATCTTGTATCTGTGGATGGGCTAAAGCCAGGTTTATCTCTACCGCTTATCCGGCTGCCCGGGCGGGACATCGAGGAGAAACGCACCGCACCTTAGAGATGTTCCTCAATGCGGGTGATATATATTTCCTCCGACCCGTCTCGGGTCCTCTCCCTAGTCTTTATCGGGTGAGTGACGGGCAAACTTGATTCAGTAAGGGCAAGCCTAGACATTCTTCATTAGTGGGTATGGGGAAGGGCATTTCTGGATGGAGACGAGATTTATTTTAAACGGTTTTCTGACCTTAGAAGTTCAGCCAATACTTTCATGCTTTGTTATGGCTGCAGGTCATGGGTAGCAGTGATCTCCGTTTATAAAATAACAGATTCGGTAATGTGCATTGGTTATGGAATTGTCACTGGGGCCGCTCCTTTACAACATACTCTACTGTGATTCTATCCTTTGAACCGGGTGCAATCAATAGGGATGGCGGGTTGAGTTCGGGCTTAACTGTTATTTTTCCTGTTTTCTTGATGGTATCAACGTAGACCTTTTCCGTGTATATGGTTGAGATATTTTCAAGTATCCGACTCCCCCCCATTACCTGAATTTTTTCAGGATTAAGCTGTACCGATGTTAAAATTATATCCTCGGACAGCTTCCCAACCCAATCAACCTGCACGTTCAGGTCTCTTGTTGTGGATGAGTCGATGGCTACTTCAACGACCGGGGGTTTGACATTCTTTAAAAATATCCTGGGAGGGAGGGAAATGTTTTCGTTCGTAATTGTGAAGCTATTTCTGCCGATAACTGCATTTTCCAGGTCTATCCTTACCGCTACTTGTTCAGGTCGAATAGATTTTAAAAGAACGGAGGCCCCACTTAAATAGAGACGAACAGCATTAACAGGTGTATCGACAATTTCCTTTCCGGAGTCACGATTTATGTATTCCACAGGTACTTCAAGCGTAATCAGGGTATCCAGACCCCTGGTAAAGCTAAACCAGACCGCGCCAATTATTAAAATTGAAACAAGGGCCGCTATGCCGAACTCCAATTCTCTTTTAGGGAAATCGCCATCTCTTGCAGGTATGCCCAAATGTTCCCGCAAGATCTGCACCAGCTCTTCCTTCCCATTCATAATACTCAAATGGGCACCTTTGGCCACAATAACGGCTCCTTTTTCCTCTGATGCGACAATGACCAAGGCGTCCGTCTTTTCAGCCAGCCCTGCTGCAGCCCTGTGGCGCGTACCGTAATCTGAAGGAAGGTCTGTCCGGTGTGAAAGCGGCAGTATTACCCCAACTTCCACAACCCGGTCACCCTCAATAATAGCCGCACCGTCGTGGACAGGGTTATCATGCCAGAATATACTCTTTATCATTTCTCTGGAAAAAAGCCCGCCCCAGGATATTCCTCGTTGGGTAGCATCTTCCAAATCATCTGTTCCAGGTATGACCATCAGCCCCCCAACATGGGATTCAGCCAGATCGAAGGCACTATCTGCAATAACTTCGATAGGGGTTCCGGCCGCCTTCCTGGGAACCCCCCAGAGAAGGGTCTTCACGCTCTTTGCCTGGAGAAAGGCACGGATCTCATTTCTGAAGACAACGATAATAATGAAAGCAGCAACCGCGGTAATACCCTGAAGTAACCAGCTGCTTACAATTAACCCCATTGAGACGGCAATCCTCTGAAAAAACCAGAGAAATGCTACCCCGAAAAGCACGCGGAACACATTTGTTCTTCTGAAGATGACATAGATGCGAAAGAGGATGTAGCTGTTTATTATAATATCAACAACATCCTGCCATCGTATGCTGGAGAAAAATGACAAAAGATTACTCACGATCAATCCGTTATGCTAAACCTCAGAACATGAAGGATAACACCTTTCTTGTCGGTGATTTCCGCGCGCCAAGGGCCTTTATCAGATTCTCTAAGTTTAATACTGCTGTATGTAGCCCAGCGAGGCGGCTTTAAGGACAATTTGATGCTTGTACTAAGCTTGTCTCTGTAAAACCAGTTATGATAAATAGACACTTTCTCAGGCACAGGGTCAAAAGACGTATAACAGAATACCTTCCCATTTATAATGGAAAAAACAATGGCCCGGTTCCGGGGTAGAAGATTTTCTACCCCCTCACACATTGATGCCTGTAACAGGGTCAATCTTTTTGAATCGCCTTTTGAGAAGTAATCCCTCTTACCTTCAGGATATGCAGGCGATGAGAGGAAAAACAGAATCATAAGGCATACAAAAAGAAATTTGGAAGAAATTTTGAAACTCATTTGCATTACGCCTTTAAGCCATTGTCGGGAGGCAAGAGCCAGTTGGAGGGGGGGGCTAATCAGTATCTAATTCATAAATGAGCGGTTTTTAGCAGAGTGAAGGGAGTCAAGGGATAATAATGCCGCAGACTGGCCCCTGTGGAATATGCTTCGTATTCCACAGGGCAAGCGCAACGATGCCGTCTTCCCGCTCGCAGATCATACGGCTCGGAGGGAAAAGGAGCGTTTCCGGGTGGAGACTGATTCCCTGCTATTCTTTGTCCGCCAATTTTATGAACGGCTTAAAGAGGTCTATGGGAATGGGGAATACTGTGGTGGAGTTGTTCTCTGCAGCGACTTCTTTCAATGTCTGCAAATACCTGAGTTGGAGCGCCATAGGGTGATCACCGATTATCGTTGCTGCCTCGGCCAGTCTCGTTGCTGCCTGGAATTCACCTTCAGCGTTGATGACCTTTGCTCTTCGATCCCTTTCCGCCTCTGCCTGTTTTGCCATAGCCCGTTGCATCACTTCGGGAAGGTCTATGTGCTTAACTTCTACGGTGGAGACCTTTATCCCCCAGGGATCGGTCTGCTTGTCGAGGATGTCTTGCAACTGGGTATTGATATGTTCTCTCTCGGAGAGCAATTCATCCAATTCCGCCTGACCGCAGACACTTCGCAAGGTAGTCTGGGCCAATTGGGAGGTGGCGTAAAGGAAATCCTCCACTTCCACAACAGCGCTGTTGGGGGTCATAACCCTAAAATAGACAACGGCATTTACCTTTACCGAGACGTTATCTTTGGTGATTACATCCTGGGATGGGACATCCATAGTGACCAGCCTTAAACTGACCTTCTGAATCTTATCAACAATCGGGATCAAAAGTATCAAGCCCGGGCCTTTTGTGGCGATTACCCTCCCCAGACGGAAGATAACCCCTCGTTCATACTCGTTCAATATCCTTACAGCGCTGGCCAGGATGACCAATAGAAACATGCCAAGAATAATCCATCCAGTCATAGAAACCTCCCTTCGTAAATGG
>JAUXHQ010000253.1 GCA_030621455.1 Deltaproteobacteria bacterium | reverse complement strand
CGACTTGAACCTGAAGCGGGTTCAGATGTAGCCAACATTGCTACATGCGCGGTCCCGGATGGTGATGGATATATAATAAACGGGACGAAACGGTTTATCAGCCTTGCTGATGATGCGGGGATCATCAATGTCCTCGTGAAGACCGATCCCTCGAAAGGGACAAAGGGGATGAGTTTCTTCATTGTAGAAGCGGGAACCCCCGGGTTTTCCATAGGGAAGATCGAGAAGAAGATGGGTATCAACCCGTTGCACGCATGTGAGTTGACTTTTGAAGACTGCTATGTGCCAAGGTCCAACCTCCTCGGAAAAGAGGGACAGGGTTTCAGTATTGCCATGACGTGTCTCGATCCGGGTCGGGCCATAGTCGGTTCGCAGGGTGTGGGTATTGCACAGGGCGCACTCGATTATGCTATCGATTACGCAAAGCAGCGGATTCAATTCGGCAAATCAATAGCAGAATTCCAGGGCCTCCAATTCATGATGTCCGATATGGCTACGGAGATAGAGGCATCAAGACAGTTAGTACACAGGGCGGCGTGTGCAATAGAGGATAACGAGAAAGACAGAGCCAAACTTGCCGCTATGGCCAAGTATTTTGCCACGGATACGTGCATGAGAGTAACCACGGATGCCGTTCAAATCCTTGGAGGTTACGGTTACATGAAAGACTACCCTGTGGAAAGAATGATGAGAGAGGCAAAGTTTCTCCAGATCTATGAGGGCACCAATCAAATACAGCGTATCGTGGTAGCAAGATCTTTATTGTCGTAAAAGGATAGTAATACGTTAACCCAATAAAAGGAGGTACGATAAGATGGCTACTAGAGAGGATGCAAAGTCACTATTAAGTGAAAGGGTCAGAAGGCTAAAGGGGGATGTGGTTAGCAACCCTCAGATTTTAGATACTGAGCGTTGCAAATTCCTTTTAGAGACTTACAGAGAGACTGAGGGAGAACCAACAATAGTAAGGCGGGGTAAACTACTCGAAAAGATTCTATTGAACAAAACCATATACATTGATGACAATATCTTTGTTGGGAGTCAGGGTAAGGAGAGGCAGGCGATCTATCCCTATCCGGAGGTAGCCTGCCGGTGGATGCGCAGAGAGATCGGCGATTATTGCGGGGTAAAGGGAAGACTGGGCGGCACAGATGATGAGAATATGGCGTTACTCCAGGAAGTTGTGGATTACTGGTATGACATAAATGCCTATAAGCGGACCCATGACCTCTTCCGTGAAACCACCGGCATAGATGCAAAGAGGTTTCAGAAGACGAGAGTTTGGGCCGATGGTGGCGGGTTTCCCCAGGGATCTACGAGTATAAACTACGGCAAAGTGTTGAATAAGGGTTTGAAAGGGATCATGGAAGAGATAAAGGAGCAGATGGCCGCGCTCCCCATGGATAACATCGAAGTGATAAACAAGAAGTATCTCTACCAATCGATGCTTCGGTGCCTCAATGCTGTCATTCATTGGGCCGGTAGATACGCGAAGCTGGCGAGAGAAATGGCAGGCAAGGAGAATGACCCAGCGAGAAGGGCTGAGCTGGAAAAGATTGCCGAAACATGTGATTGGGTTCCTGCAAACCCTGCCAGGTCATTCTATGAAGCATTGCAGTCCTTCTGGTTTATCCATTGCGCGGCGTATATCGAGACCGGTCCTGTGGCCATTGCCCCGGGAAGGATGCCTCAGTACCTGTACCCGTTCTACAAGAAGGATAAAGAGGAGGGGAAGATAACCGAAGAAGAGGCGATTGAACTTCTTGAGATGGTCTTCTTAAAGATCGTAGAAGCGGGCTTCTTCCTGGGCGGGGTCGCCCACAGCCAGTCACAAGGTCATACCGGCAACATTATCGTTGTTGGTGGGTATACCCCGGACGGGAAGGATGCTACCAATGAGGTAGATTGGCTTATATTGGAGGCCCAGAGGAGGATACAATTGCCTCAGCCCACCGTTCACATGATGTATCACGACAAGCTCTCTGAAGACTTTCTGATAAAAGGGGTGGAGGTTGTGAGGGACACCGGTTTGGGACAACCCGCTTTTTTCAGTACGGATGTGGCTATGAAACGCAACCTGTTTCACTATCCGGGCATAACCATGGAGGAGGCAAGAGATATTGCCCAGGCCGGGTGTATCCAAACCATAATTCAAGGGGCTTCGGCGGCAACATGGGAATCTTCCCCGAATATGGCCAAGTACGTTGAACTGGCCTTACATAATGGCATGGACCCTGTGAGCGGGGAACATTTGGGCCCTGAGACAGGGGATGCGGAGAAATTTGAGTCTTTTGAAGATCTCTTCAATGCGTATAAAGAGCATATCAGCTATTTTATACCACTGCAGCGTCGTTTCCACAACATCCTCTTTGCCATCGAGGCGGAGATTCACCCTACGCCATTTCAGTCGGGTGTAATTGACGGATGTATCGAGACTGCCACGGATGTAACCGCCGGGGGTTCCAAGTACAGGGCCATGGGGTCCAACCCTTCAGCGGCCATCGATGCGGCAAACTCCCTGGCTGCCATAAAAAAACTCGTCTTTGACGATAAGAAGGTTACCATGAATGAGCTGAAAGATGCCCTCAAGGCAAACTTTGAGGGGAACGGTTACGATAGGGTCATGAAGATGTGCCTTGACGCCCCAAAATTCGGAAATGACGATCCTTACGTTGATAGTATAACAAGAGAGATATATGAGCATTACGAAAAAGTGCACCAGCAGATGAATGACTGGACAGACAGGCATTCCGTGCCGCATGCCTATTCCATCACAAATCACTTCAATTTTGGCAGGGCTGTGGGGGCATTGCCGAGTGGCAGGAAGGCCGGCGTTCCTTTGACCGATGCCACGGTATCGGCCACGCCGGGAACGGACATGGAAGGTCCGACCGCCCTGGCAAAATCTGCCGCCATGGCGGTAGACACCATAAAATACGGCTCAAACCACCTTAACATGAAGTTCCACCCCTCCGCCTTAGAGACAAGAGACGGGTGTAAGAAATTGCTTTCCCTTGTAAAGACCTATATGGACCTGGGCGGGTCCCATGTACAATTCAACTGCGTAAGTAGAGAAACCCTGGAAGATGCGCGACTCAAACCTGACCAGTATAAGGATCTGGTAGTGAGGGTGGCAGGGTTCAGCGCATTTTTCGTCCAGCTTGATGAAGGGGTTCAGGATGAGATTATCAAGAGGACGGAGTTGAGTTTCGAGTAGAGGGAAGACGAGGTGTCAATAAACTAATTAGTGCGGCTCATGGGGCGAATTAGGTGAGAGGGACAGACCAAGCCCCACAGCTGATTGATATTATACAAATATATTCCTCTACACTGAG
>JAUXHQ010000013.1 GCA_030621455.1 Deltaproteobacteria bacterium | reverse complement strand
ATATGCCGTGAGGCGCCGCGTTCCTATCGTGATAGCCAACCGGGCGTTCCACCTTTCCATGGTCCACGTAGGCCATTATGTCTGTAGGTTTCATGCATATGGACGCTTCTGCCTGAGAGACCTCAACAGTTTGACCCTTTCCCGTCTTTTTCCGGTACATGAGAGCCGCGATAATGCCGAATAAGGTGTGAGTAGGCACCATTACATGATCCGTATAGTTTGTACCGGTGCCGAAGGGCATCTCTCCAGGGAATGCCGCTAAATGTGTCAAACCTACAAGCGCATTGAGGTTTATTCCAAAACCCATGTAGGAGCTGTGCGGCCCAGTGTTCCCCTGTAGACTCATGGTCACATAGATAATGTCAGGCTTGATCTTTTTTACATCCTTATACCCGAGGCCCCACTTTTCCATCTGCCCTGTCCGGAAGTTATTGATTACTATATCACTCTTTTCTATTAAGCGAACTGCCACTTCCCTTGCTTTTGGGTTAACCATATGTAGCGATATGCCCTTCTTGTTGGGATTCCTGTTAGCAAAATAACCACTCCTTTCAAGACCTTCGCAGATTCCATCTTTGAAAGGGCCTCCTTTCCTCACCAGGTCGGGTCTCTTCCGTGACTCTATCTTGATGACTTCAGCCCCGCATTGTCCCAGAAAATTTGTGCAAATCGGTCCTGCACCGGCCCATGTGAAGTCACAGACAACGATACCGTCAAATGGTCTCTTCAAATTCTTCGACATAAACCACACCTTCTTTATGCAAGGTCTCTATCTCGTCTTCCGTATATTCCAAATTTTCCAATATCTCTCTTGTATGTTGACCCAATGTTGGGGCAACTTCTCCGACTTGCCATCGACACTCACCCAACCGATAGGGTGCGCCGGGAAAGATAATATCTCCACCGAGGTTCTCATGATAGACTGATTCCCAAAAACCCCTCTCATGAAAATGAGGGTTTGTCCAAAGGCTCTTTCCATCTGCGACAGGTGTAATAGCAACCCGATGTTCCTGCCCGTCTTCATATAATGACGCCATGTCATACTTTTTCATATACCCGCCCACTACACGTTCATATATCTCAAATGCCTCATCCGTGCGTCTATATTCCGGAGAATACCACTTCTCTCCCTCAAGCAACTCTGCGCCCTCTGCACGTACATCCTTCATCCAGTTGACGAAAGTGTCCCACATGTGAGAATTACCCCAGGCCACTGCCGCAACACACATATAACCGTCTTTACAGGGCGCCAGACCGAATCCGACACCTGCTTCTTCCATGCTGTGCCCGCGTCGGCAGACTCCCTCCAGGTCCTGATACTGGATGGCGTTCTCAAGGGCCGTGGCAACGGACTCCTGAATTGAAATATCCACAAATTGTCCTTCTCCTGTATTGCCGGCATGAAACAACGCAGCGATGCTGCCTACAGCGGCATGCGCCTCTGCCATACGGTAGGACTGGTTATCCGGCGCCCTAACCGATTTCCGGTTACCTGTGCCTCCCAGATATAAGAAACCTCCAAGCGCGGCGGAAACCATATCGGAAGTCGGATAATCACGATATGGACCTGTTGAACCAAATGGAGTGATAGCGGTGTGGACCAATTTGGTGTTTACTTCATTAAGCTTTTTATGAGAGAGATCGAGCTTATCGAGATAACCGGGGGAGAAACTCTCAAGCAGAAGGTCAGCCCATCCGCATAGTTTGAGAAAGATCTCCCTACCCTCCGGCCTAGTCACATCTAAAGCGATTGCACGTTTCCCGGCATTATAGTAAAGAAACTGGAGGCCTCCTTCTCTATCCGGTCTGTCTTTGTGAAACGGTCCCATCTCTCTCACTGGACTACCGTCAATCGGTTCCACGTAAATCACATCCGCTCCTAAACCAATGAAGAGTTTTGAGGTGTAGAGACCTATCTCACCTGTAATATCCAATACCTTAACCCCTTCGAGAGCGAAATCTTTAGGCTCTTCTTGGTTCATGACGAGTATATCCTCCATTCTGGATTACCTGATATAACAATCTAGAAGAAAGTATTTTCGGTCCTAACCCTCGGTCCCCTTTGAGACTCACAATATACCACGCCTTGATGCTTCTTGGAAGGCAATATTTATCTTTCAGGGTCCGTAACCGGATTACATATAACCAGACTTCCTCGCCCATAACCTTGACAGAGGAAGGATTTTATCCTATACTGCCGTATATCGTAGGGGAATCGTGGCCGTCCCTATGGAGAACACCTGAGATGTTAGAGGGAAACTCCAGGGACGCATCCTGAATGGCATCCGTCTTTCCGGTCTTAAAGCATGCCAAGAGGAAACGCTGGGAACCGGTGTGAGGTCGATAATTTATGGTACTTTTCTGGAAGAAGCAGACAGACGTACGACAGATGATCAACAAGTATCTGGAGACTGTTGATGCCTGCATGGAACAATTTCGGGAGTCCATGATGCGGTTTTTGGTTACCGGCTGCACTCAGGAGTTCGAACGAGAGTTTGAAGAAGTACATAAGTTCGAATCAGAAGCAGACGACTTGAGACGCAAAGTCGAGATGACCCTTTACGGTAAGGCCCTCCTCCCCGACTCCCGAGGCGACCTGCTAGTGCTCCTGGAATTCTATGACCGGATCCCCGGCGCAGCGGAAGATGCCCTCTTCCTGACGAAGGTCCTCTGCCTGGAAATACCGGAGGAGATGCTCGAAGATGTTCAGAAGTTGGTGGAAGTAAACGTGGAAGCCTACAGCAGGGTCCGAGAATCCATGAATACCCTTTTCGACAACCCCAACGAGACGCTTTACCAGACACGTGGTGTGGATGCCAAGGAAAGTGAGTCTGATAAGCTGGAACGCACCCTTATCGAACGAACTTTCAAGTCGGATATGGATGTAGGCGAAAAGATGCTGTTCAAGGAACTTGTCCAGCTCGTCGGCAAGATCTCGGACCAGGCCGAAAATACCGCGGACCGAATCGGAATAGTAGCCATAAAAAGACAGATCTAGGGACCATGTGGCAGATTACCTCAGCTATCTTCCTCGGATGGGCCCTGGGGGCCAACGATGCGGCCAACATATTCGGTACGGCCGTAGCCTCCCGGATGATACGGTTTTGGACTGCGGCGAGCGTATGCCTTGTCTTTGTCTTGCTTGGAGCAGTTCTGCAAGGCCAGGCGGGTATAGATACGTACCGTTCGATGAGCAGCATCTCTCTCAACGCAGCCTTCCTCGTTGCCCTTTCCTCGGCGCTCACTGTTACCCTCATGACCTTCCTAAAGCTGCCCGTCTCTACTTCCCAGGCCGTTGTAGGCTCCCTGGTATGCATGGGGCTCGTGGAGGGTACTTTCCATTGGCAAATTCTTATTAAGGTAGTGATCTGTTGGGTGGGAACACCCCTGGGGGGGATGATCTTCACCGTCATCCTCTATTTCCTTGTGGGCAAGTTTTTGAATGGACTCCACCTCAATCTTTTCCAGCACGACAAGTACCTGCGCTATTGCCTTATGTCGGGAGGCGCTTACGGTGCATACACCCTGGGTGCAAACAATGTGGCCAATGTCACTGGTCCATTCACCGGTCCGGGGATGCTCACGCCGTTTGAGGCCTGCTTGATCGGTGGGCTGAGCATCGGATTAGGCGTCTTCACATACAGCAAACGAGTAATGATAACCGTGGGCAAGAAGATAATCAAGCTGGACGCTTACACTGCTTTTATCGTGATCCTGGCCGGAGCGGTGACCGTTCACATCTTTGCCGGTATCGGCGTTCCGGTCTCCACCAGTCAGGCCGTGGTTGGGGGGGTTCTCGGCGTCGGTTTAGCCAAGGGTGTTAAGACGATCGACGTGAAGAGGGTTTACCGGATCTTCTACGCCTGGGTAGGTACTCCGGCCATCTGCTTCGCGGTTACCTTCCTCCTTTATATTCTCCTGAACCGGCTTCCGGCACTGTGAATACTTTGTTCAGCCACTAAATAAACTGATCTGCCCCGCTGGGCAGGCTCATACCCTGGCTTTTTGAGAAGTTACGTATTGGAGGGCTTACATACAGACAAAAGATTATGAATAGAGCATTGTCTTACGCTTCTTTTGACGTCTTCCCAGGACTAGACCGATTACCAACCCGAGGAGAAGCACCATAGCCCCTGTGACAAACCAGGTGTTTCTCCTGGAAGAGCTCAACTCCTGATTCTCTAACGTCAACTCTTGAAGGGTGCTTTGAGCGGTCTTTAATGCGGATACAGTAGCCTCATGTGTTGCCCTTAGCTCCAAATACTCGGCAGATCCCTTCTTCAGTGATTCATAGTCCTTTTGTATTTGAGTAAGGGCCCCTGTATTGTGTCCCAGCTTTTTTGAGACCTCCTCTGCTAGATTGGCAGCTTCCGTCCGTTCCTTCTCAGTTGTGGCCAGTTTCTTCTTGAGCCCGGCGTTTTCCTTCTGCAACGAAAGGGCCTGCGACTCCCACGGGAGGCGTGTTATTAGATAGCGGCTTAAAATCCAGCCCTCCATCTCTTCCCCCCTCTTCTCCATCAAAACACTAACATGGCTCCAATTATCCTTAGAATCCAACACCTTTATACGCTTACCTGAAGGGAGCAAGGCAAGAATTTTGTTTTGAGAGGTGGGACCGGTGCGAAGTGTCACCTTAAAAGAATCTGTTATATAAACCCTGGCAGCCCAAGCAGATTCATCTATAAAACAAAACCCTATCGTAACAGAACATAGTATGAGTAGAAATCCCTTCATCCTTATACCCCCCAAATAGGCTTCCTTCCGTTCCTTCTCAAAACCGCTTCTCGTCTTCTCTCGGCACCCTATACGAGTGAATTGCTATACAATATTCCCTCTCAAGAATCACATAACGCAACCCCCATTAATTTTTAATTTAACACAGCGAAACAACATAATCAACAGATTTATACCCAAACCGGCTTACAAGTTCCTACAGCCGAGTTTTAGCTTGATTTTCCGTGTTCATCTTCTTCAGACAGCGTGTCCTATACTTCTTGGCATCAGGGACCTTATTCCCTTTGGGATACAATTCCATGACCTCCTCGAACTGCTTTAAGGCTTCCGGATATCTGCCCTGTTTGTAATAACACAGACCTATCCAGAAAACGACATTGTCTTTCAAACTCTGTTTTACCTCTTGCATTGGGAGCATCATCAGTGATTGTCTCGATTCTTCATACCTTCTATCCAGGAAGAGATATACCGATTTCTTATACCTATCTTCTATGGGATCCTTAGTAACTGTAACTTGCTTCCTTATGACCTCAATTCGTGGTTCCTTCCTTGAGAGATCGTTTCTAAGTTTCAAAACCGCAGACTCCAGGCTATCAAACCTTTTGTTAAGATTCTCCATAATTGGCATGGTTATTTTTTCTTTCTCTTCCCTCAGAATAGTGGCATGGAGGTCCACCTTTCTATTTAAAGTCATAAAGAAGATAACCTCAAAAAATATGAGGACCAGGACTGTCATTGATATCAAAGCAAGCCACCAGTGAAACCTGTTTCTATCCAGGGCATCCAGACAGATTCTTGCGGTATTGTTAGATGGATCAAGATATAGAGCCTTTTGCCAGGATTTTTTAGCCCTGCGGATCTTACCGAGTTGAAGGTACACCTTCCCCAACAGATTGTGGGCTTCATGAAAAGCGAAATTTAGCTCCAGGGACTCTTCCAGAAGGTGAAGCGCTTCCCTGTATTTTTCCCCCTTTGCCTTCGCCAATGCCATGTTATATTTTTCTCTTGCTCTAGTATCACCTTCAACAGGTGTCACCTTTTCTCCTCCTTACAAAACATCTCCTTCGCCGGTTTAACCGGGACTCTGTTTCAGTACAGGCACTACTTAGCTACATCTCCTGAGTCATTCTTGGCCACTATAACCTTGGCATGCCGGATCACCTTGCCATTTCGCGTGTATCCCGCTAACTTCTCTTTGGTAATTGAATGGTTGGGTTGTCCACCTACATTTTCAATGCCAACAGGCACGTGAAGGTTGGAGTCAAATATGGTACCTACTGTTTCGATCTTCACTATATTCAACCTCTCAAATATCCCATCCAACCGAAGACGGACGCGTTCCATATTTTTTGACAATCCCCCCATCAATTCCCTGTGCCCACTATCTCCGCTCAACTCTCTGCCAAAATCGAGACACACGTCGACTTCATCCATAACAAGAAGTAAATCCCTGACCGATTCATCCCATTTCTCATCTTCCATCTTTCCTGGCTCAGGGATTTCTTCGTCCAGATCATCGATCATGACCTCCATTTTCTTGTCCCCGAATTCAACAGACCCGTCGCTCTCTATTATTCCCTTCAATGACATAGCATTTTCGGTGATGGTAAAGGGGAAGTGGTCAGGATTGACATTCCAGAAAAATAACATCTTTACCCCCTTTCTCTATTGCTTGTCCACATATAAAAAGGAGGGGAGAAGAGTATCTACACCCATATCATTTGCACTCCCACATTACAAAACCCTGTATGATCGATAACAGGATAAGACAGCTACTTTTCAATCCTTGGCAGGGCCTTGCCGAATTGATTCTCTTAGCAGCCGTGTGAGTACCTCGTCATCATAGGTAATCTTTTCAACAATCGTTTTCATTCGCGCCGAAAGCCTCTTATAGCCCCAAATACAACGACGCCTGGTTTCTTCCCAGCCTTCACGTTGAAAGTATAATGGCATGTTCACCTCGAAATAGGAAAGACTATCAGCGTCCTTCAGCAAATCAGAACGGGGATCCCCGCCCACTTCGTGAAGCATCACTAAGCGGCAGGCTTCGTCAGCGATAGGTTTGGCTATGCCGCACCCATTGAGAATTTCATGCAAAATTTTCGATCCTTTGCGTGCATGGGCGGCTTTGAACGCGTCATAGTCGCTGAAGGATGCGCGACTGACTCTTTGCGCCTCATCTGCCCGCTCAATATCATGGGCCAGGGCGGCGATCTGTAATGACGGATCAGCCTCAGGATCAAGTTTTAACAGCCATTCAAGAGTGTTTTCCGCATGTCGGGGGTCCTCCGGCACCATGGAACGGGCGATGACCGCCCGTATTTTCCGTTTTGCGCAGTCCACACTATCCATGATCTCGGCAGATGATCACGCGACGTACGGTTTCAAGATTCATCACAACCGCAACTATTATCAAGACGAGGTATGGCTGATTGAATATAGCACCAAGGAATATCAAAAAGACGCGGACATCTCGTCCAAGCCGGAAACCTTTCCTGATCCGGTCATGCATGAGGCTGTCATACTTGTCTGCTGTGTAGCTCAACATGAAGGAACCTATAATCGCTAAAAACCCGATCCACAGGACAAGGCCGTGAGTTGTGTTGAGATACACGTGCCATGTGAGACCGAAGAGAAGGAAGGCATCGGCATACCGATCCAGTACCGCGTCGAACCATCCTCCGTATGCGGTACTCTGGAACTTGAGCCTCGCCACTTCGCCATCGGAACCATCAATGATGGAAGCGAACTGTGCCAGAATACCTCCCAGAAGCAAGGTTAGATAGCCGCCAAACGCAAAGAGTCCGGCTGCCATTATGGAACATAAAAAGGAGAACAGGGAAATCTGATTGGGGGTGACATCAGACCTGGTCAAGTGGCGGGAAAACATCATTGAGATGGGCCGGTTCAGATAACGTGACACAGGGCCATCACAGGACTTATCACTCAGCTTACCGAGAATGGCCTTTTCAGCTTTCCTGAAGGCAACGGGATCATCCACGTCAATCCAGAAGCCGCTTGTTTTGACCGCTTTGGCCTGTCCCTCAACGGCCAGAACCCGCACTGCTCCGGACAAGGTCATATCTCCATTTTTTCCCTTGCACAGCTCCAGAGCATCAAATATGGCGGGCGAACAGAGGAAAATACCCGTATCAAAACCATTGAAGTCGGTTAGCCCCTTGCCGATATTATTGATCTTTCCATTTTCAACCCTTACTCGGGTGACATCCTCCATGTCAATAAGAGGATTACGGGTGTTTTCATCCACGGACAATGCGATTTCACCCGCTTCCAGAGAAGACTCCATCAAGCTATGCACAATGGACGGATCAAAGAGGTGGTCCGTCATGAGCAACAAAAAGGGTTCGTCCAGATGTTCCCGTGCCTTGAGTACAGAAAGGCCGTTCTCTTTATCCCAATCATCATTGACCAGGGTCGTAATAGGGATCTCCAGACGATCCGATAGGCTGTTCAGGAAGGCACGAACCAGATCCCCTTTGTATCCCGTAACTACATAAAATTCATCCGCCCCGGCAGAACTGGCGGAGCGGATGACCCGTTCGATCAAGGGGATGCCCAAGATAGGGATCAGAGGTTTACTGTCGCCCTTCTGCCTCATCCTTTTGCCCTTTCCTGCGGCAATGATCAAACACTTCATCGCTCAGTCGCCCCTTATGAAGTCTTCGATCATCTGAAATGCTTTATCATCGGTGAACTGGCGCGGGGGATGTTTGCAAAAATAAGCTGACGGCGCAGAGAGCACGCCCCCCTGCCCCCTACTCAATGCCAGTTTGGCACAACGAATGGCGTCAACGGCAATGCCCGCCGAGTTGGGCGAATCTTCCACGGAAAGGCGAAGCTCCAGGTTCATGGGTACTTCACCGAAAAGTCTTCCTTCCATGCGAATGAAGCAAATTTTGTTGTCGTTCTGCCAAGGCACATAATCGCTGGGCCCTATATGAATATTTTCATCGTCCAGACGTTCGGCGGCAACCGACTGAACCGCCTCGGTCTTGGATTCCTTCTTTGAGGCAAGACGGCTACGGTTGAGCATGTTGAGAAAATCGGTGTTGCCTCCGGTGTTGAGTTGGTAAGTACGCTCCAGCTTGACGCCCCGTTTATTGAACAGATCCGTCAGTATTCGGTGGGTGATGGTTGCTCCCAACTGAGCTTTGATGTCGTCGCCGATGAGCGGGATGTTTTTGTCCTCGAAACGCTTAGCCCATACCGGGTCACTGGCGATGAATACCGGAATATTGTTGATAAAGGCTACCTCTGCTTCCAATGCGCAGTCGGCGTAAAACCGAGTCGCCTCTTCGGAGCCCACGGGAAGGTAATTCAAGAGGATTTCCACACCTGACCCCTTGAGTACGTTGACGACCTCTTCTTCGGTTGGCTCCGGTTCATCGGTTACGACAAAGGTACGCTTGGGATCATAATCCTTCATGTGGTCGGAGAAACCATCCAGTATCCTACCCATCAGCACGGTGACGCCGGATTTGGGAATTTCCGGGCAAAAGACAGTTGTACAGTTGGGTTCACAGAAAATGGCGTCACGCACATCAACCCCAACCTTGCGTTTATCGATATCATAAGCCGCAACTACTTCAATGTCCCCGGGTGTATACCCCCCGATCTCCCAATGCATCAAACCGATTGCCTCTTCCGGGTTCTTATCCTGGTAGTAATGAATTCCTTGGATCAGGGAACTCGCACAGTTTCCAACTCCAATAATAGCAATTCTAGTTTTTTTCATAAATGTCCTCTACCTCCTTAACCTAATGGATTTGTGTAGAAAAAAGGCTGCGGCATTAAAACCCAATACCCGTGAATGAATTCCATTCATACACGGGTATTGCACTAAAACCTTTTTGCCATCATTCGCCACAAGCAGCCAGGCCTATTGCAAGTTTGATCTTGTCGCCGCAATACTCAGTGGTGCAGTCCGCCATCCCGGGCCTATTATTTATCCAAGGTCCTGTAGAATTCATACTTCCGGGTGCTTAAAAATGTGTAAGTTGCAGACCTTACGGAAATGATGACCGTAGATCGCAAAGGTGATTACCATTGGAAACAGCCCTGGGCGGCGGAAAATCGTCCACAACAAGATCCTCCAGTACTGGAATCGTTCCCTGCCAAAGACACCCAAACGGACGCTGGAGCGGACGAAGGCCAACAGGCGTTGAAAGTCCAGCGGTGGTTCGATCTTTGGCGCCTTATATTCTCTGAGGAAGGTCTTGACACGCTGGTAATAGAGTTTGGGAGAATAGATGTGACGGAGTATGTTCCTGTAGCCCTCACATAACTCAGCAATGTCCATCTTGGGTATTATATTCGTCGTTCCGTCTGCGTTGTCCCCGGACATCCAACCTACCAGGCGGCCTTCCTGTTTCATGCGTTTGTATAACCTTGTGCCGGCAGGGGCTTGAAGTATGCCTACCATAGCAGTCACAATACCGCTTTTCTGGATAAAATTGATCTGCCGTTGAAAAATGGAACGCGTGTCACTGTCGAACCCGACAATAAATCCCCCCTGCACTTGCAACCCTGCTCGCTGGATGAGTTTTACACTTTCGGTCAGGTCCCGGTTTATATTCTGTCTCTTGTTACATTCGGCCAGACCTTCCTCATCAGGCGTTTCGATCCCTATAAAGACCGCGTCAAACCCCGCCTCAACCATCATCTCCATCAATTGTTCGTCATCTGCCAGATTCACACTGGTCTCAGTGTTAAATGGCATCCCTCTCTTGTCTTTCCGCCACCGGATTAACCGGGGTAAGAGTTGGGCCTTGAGATACCGCTTGTTTCCGATGAAGTTGTCATCCACAAAGAATATCTGGCCCCGCCATCCCAATCGATAAAGACCATCCAGCTCGTCAATAACCTGTTCGGCGGTCTTGATCCGAGGCCGATTTCCAAACAAAACCGTTACATTGCAAAACTCGCAATCAAAGGGGCAGCCTCGGGAAAACTGGATGCTCATGGATGCGTATCGTTTCATATCAGCCAACTCCCACATGGGAGCCGGTGTCTCCCGGATGTCACAAAAGTCGGATGTTTCGTAAACGCGCTTGCTGCGACCCTTTTCCATATCTGCCAAAAAAGGTGGGAGCGTCAATTCGGCTTCATTCAGCACAAAATGATCGACTTCTTCAAATGCCTTGTGCTCGCTGGTGAAGAGTGGTCCGCCGGCAATGACCTTGATGCCTGCTTCCTTGCACCGCAAAATGGCTTGATGCGTGGACTCCCTTTGCACTACCATACCGCTGATAAAGGCCAAATCAGCCCATTCCAAGTCTTTTTTACTGAGACCTCTCACATTAAGATCGATCAAGCGTTTGGACCATTCTTTGGGCAGCATGGCGCCCAACGTAAGCAGACCAAGTGGCGGGGAGGCCGCTTTCTTATGGATGAATTTGAGTGCGTGTTTGAAACTCCAGAATGTGTCAGGGAATTCAGGGTATATCAAAAGAGCTTTCACTGGTCCTCCTTTTCTGTAGAATTTTAAAGTTGTTGTTATCTCTTGCCAAATCAGCCCGGTTATGATCCGGAAATATATTCATAGGAAGGGGAATATTGATAACTTTTCAATAACTTACGGTAGATTGCTGATAGCTTATTAATAAAAAGGCAACACCTCGACTTTTCAGAAGTTACATGGAAAAGGCGAACAAAGTTAAGTGAATACATTTGTTTCGGGGTTACATGGTCTTGATATCGCGGAAGGCGTGAAAAAAGAGTTTGCGCGGCGAGATACGCACCCATATTTTCAGTAAAATAGAGGTAACCCCTGAAATTACTGGTGCCTAAGGACGGACTCGAACCGGCACGAGGACAAGCCCCGAGGGATTTTTAAATCCAAAAAAACTATACCACATAAAAATAACATATCAAGTAAATACTGCCCTTTCGCTAATATCTTTTGGATGATTCTTATTTCTATTCCCCACTTTGGGGGTATTTTCGCACACTTTTACCCCACTTTTAATATTTAAAAAAGGTACAAAAAACTAGCGAAAGATAAGTACAATGAATCGGCCAATACATACATGAAGGAACTTGTGTAAAGCTTGATCAGCGGATAAACGTGAGTAAATCGGATATTGAACGGAAGGTGCATCCAGAGGCTAATAGCTGATATCTAACTGTAAAGTTTGGAAGTTTGTAGATTTGTCTCCCCTTAACCTCTGCCGGGTGGAAACGAGGTTACATCAAAAAGATAATACCCTCTCCAGTCGGGGAAAAGGTTATGGATGAAGGCAGTGGGCGTTATGAACAGGTAGGGCTTGGTTCTTGACGGTTTATTACATCGGGGTCACCCAGGCTTACTTAGTTTGGCCGACTATATGTTCCCTTGCCGCACTAAGAAAATCAGCTACAACGGTGGACAGTCGGGGAACGTCGATCATGATGACACCGTAAACCAATCCGAAAACGGTCCAAAATATCACTGTAAATGCTAGGTCGGGCAAGAGGCCCCACAAAAATCTAGAGTTTGGCCCACGGTCCTGGCTGTCGGTGACCGGTCCTCTTGAAACCGCACGATTTATCGTCTTAAAGCCTGCCGCATAAAACTTGATCGCCCTGTCCAGGCCACGTTGGGCATGTGCCACGTTTGTTCCAGTAAATGAAGAGACCACAATATTCCACGTGAAAGTCCAGATCGTCCGTGTAAGCAATGGAATCCAGAACAAAATACCCACTAACAACCAAATGGTTAATACAATTAATCGAACAAACTCTCTGACAGCGACAACGAAGCATTTCTCCACAAATGTTCCCACTTGCGTCTCTTCTCTCACATCACTATTCATATGGGTACCCCCCCTCTTCCAATCATTTGCCAGCCTAAGCAATATCAAGGCGTTGACAGGCCCTAAGAATTCCGTAACCGATCACATGGTGTGCATTCAACTACCCAGCGGGGCAGGCATAGGGCATTTTTTAATTGGTCGTAAAAAATATTTGCCTGCCTGTGGCGCTAAACCGAACACATGGTGATACTTTACAAAATTCCAATCTCTTTATAATGTTATCATCCATGAAACATAAAGCAAATGAAGCGCTCCACCCCTTGTCTTCCCACATGTAATTCATAACCGTGGAAAAATCTCAGACCCTGTGAACGGGTACAATCAAATAAACCATCCGTTGCGTCAAATAATTGGACTGACTCCAAGCAAACGAGGTACAGTTAACTTCACTCATCATTCCCAGGAACATCAGAATCCAGTGGGCTTTGTGCCGGTTTGCCGGTGAGTCGTTTCATCTCTCACAACTTCTAGTAATTAATCGAGAACTCATACGTTAATTAAAAAGAAAGCAATTTATGTGCCAAGAAAAACCCAAATTGGGGTCCTATGGAGAGAGCCGTAAGGGTAATGACTTGACAAAATCGCTTAGGTTTAATAAATTAGATGCAGAATACGCTGCTTTGAAAATCTGTGTCGAAAAACTCGATTCTGAGTGGAGGGAAAAGTGAAGAAAATCTATATGGATTATAATGCTACTACCCCTCTCCATCCCGATGTATTGGATGCCATGTTGCCTTTTTTAAGGGGTAACTTTGGCAATCCATCGAGCATCCACTGGGCAGGGAGGGATGTGAAGAAATATATAGAGGCGTCTCGGGAGAAAGTAGCCAATCTCTTGAATGGAGATCCTTCTGAAATCGTCTTCACCGGTGGAGGTTCCGAAAGCGATAACCTTGCCATAAAAGGGGCTGCCTTTGCCTTAAGGGAGAAGGGAAACCACATCATAACAACCCAGGTAGAACATCCGGCTGTTCTCAACACCTGTGAGTATATGGAGGAGTTAGGCTATGAAGTGACGTATCTTCCGGTGGATCATGAAGGGATGATTGACCTGGATGAGCTAAGGGCTTCTATTACAAACAGAACCATACTACTGAGCGTCATGTATGGCAATAATGAGACCGGAACTATTTTTCCTATAGAAGAAATCGGAAGGATTGCCTCTGACAGAGGTATTTTATTTCACACCGATGCTGTTCAGGCAGTTGGTAAGACGTCTATGGATGTAAATACCTTGAAGATTGATCTCCTTTCCTTGTCCGGGCATAAACTTTATGGGCCGAAGGGCGTGGGTAGCCTATATGTAAAGAAGGGAACAAGGCTTACACCATTGATTCACGGCGGACACCAGGAGGGCGGCAGGAGGGCGGGAACGGAGAATACACCCGGTATAGTTGGGCTGGGCAAGGCCTGTGAGATCGCGAATGGAGACATGGAATTCCAGTCAGGATATCTCACCAAACTGAGAGAAAGACTTCATGAAGGGATCATGGAGAAGTTGGACCATGTGGTATTGAACGGCCATCCGGAAAAAAGACTTCCCAACACCCTAAACCTTGGCTTCAAATTTGTGGAGGGGGAAGCCCTCTTGATACACTTAGACTTGGAAGGGATTGCTGTTTCGACTGGATCGGCTTGTTCGTCGGGATCTATGGGCCCCTCTCCCGTCTTAACCGCCATGGGGATACCGCCAGAGGTTGCCCAGGGTTCTATCAGGTTTACCCTTGGACGAGATAATACCGAGGAAGATATACAACACACAGTCGACGTACTCCCAAATATAGTAAGCAAGCTTCGTTCCATATCCCCCATATATCCAGGCAAAAGAAATGAATTGGGATAAGGGCATGAGTCTGACAACATGAGCAACAGAGAAAAACAGAGAGTTGTAGTCTCCATGAGCGGAGGCGTGGACAGCTCGGTTGCTACAGCCCTGCTGATGGACAGGGGATATGAAGTTGTCGGGGTTTCCATGCAACTCCCGGATTATTCCAGCGGTGAGCATAAAGAATTGGGGAGTTACTC
>JAUXHQ010000001.1 GCA_030621455.1 Deltaproteobacteria bacterium | reverse complement strand
ATCGCAATCTCTTCGGGCGTTGGCTCCCGGCCCATTTCTTGAACAAGATATCTGGAAGTCCTGATGAGTTTATTGATGGTCTCAATCATGTGAACAGGGATCCTGATGGTTCTGGCCTGATCCGCTATTGCGCGCGTAATAGCCTGGCGGATCCACCAGGTAGCATAGGTGCTGAATTTATATCCCCTTTGATATTCAAACTTGTCCACTGCCTTCATCAAGCCAATATTTCCTTCCTGGATCAGATCCAGAAACTGAAGGCCACGGTTCGTATACTTCTTGGCGATACTTATCACCAGACGCAAGTTAGCTTCTATAAGCTCTGTCTTTGCCTGCTTTGCCTTGGCTTCCCCTTCTTCAATCTTCCTGATGCGAATCTTTTTCAATCTATTAATCGGCAATCCCGTTCCTGCCACGTTTTTTTCTGCTTCTTTTACTAGCTTCTCCAGTTCTATTAATCTTTCTCTCGTCAGTCCCATCCTCTCAGCAACAGATCCATAAGACTTTGCCCTACTTCCCTTTTCCATCTGTTTGACTAATTTCTTTATGTCCTTAAGCTCCACCCCATGGGTTCTTTCCCTTTCCGTGATCTCCTCTTCCGCCTTTTGAATCCCGCGATTGTATTCTTTTAGTTTCTTGACAATTCTTTCAATCTGCTTCCTGTTGATATTTATATCCAGCAATAATCGTACAATGTTCTCCCTGTTTTCGACACTATCCTTGTGAAGCTCTTCCTTATAAAGAGGGGTCAAGTCTTCTTGTGTTAATCGTTTATGAATATCCGTATGCTTCTCAATGAGTTCCTTTACCTTGTCAATAAGGGTCAGAACTCTTTGAACATGCTGTTCTGGGTTAAAATAACCCTCCTGATCCTGACTCTTTACTATTTCCTTAATGCTAACCTTGCCCTTTCTGAGTTGTTCACCCAAGGCAATCACTTCCTTTACGGCGATTACAGAATCTAAGACCCCCTCTGCAACCTCCCTCTCCCCCGCTTGAATCCTCTTTGCTATCTCAACCTCTTCCTCTCGTGTCAAGAGGGAAACCGACCCCATCTCACTGAGATACATTCTCACCGGATCATTGGCTCTACTATATGGTTCTCCCTGTGTACCAAGCCTTCTTTTTACAATGTCTACCGCCCTAACCTTCTCCTTCGGCACTTTGCCCTTTTGTGCAGCATCGACAACCTCGATGTCCATCTCATTGAACATAGCCATTAAGTCTTCGATCTGTTCCTCGGACACAATATTTGACGGCAGTATGTTGTTCACCTCATCATACGTAAGAAACCCCTTTTCCTTACCCATATTGATCAGCTGCTTTACCTCTTTCATCTTCGTCTTCTTGGGCATTAACATTCCTCCTTATACATACCCTTATAGACAGAAACCAACACTCAGCAGATATTTTGAAACTCAATTATGAGCTACAAATGGCTTAAAGGCATAATTCAAATGAGTTTCAAAATATCTGACTCAGAAAATTACTATTTCCCGTATCCTAGGCAACAACGCAGGGAAAATCACGTCTATAATCTTTTTCCCTGTTAATCAATTCTTGCCTGGAGATCATGTGTTCCCTTAAGTGTTTCTCATCCTTTCTCTCGTGGGCTTCTCTAATCTTCCGGTTCAGTATCTTTCTTTCTTCCTTAATCTTGTTCATCCGGACCTTATAGATGCAGTTATCGAGGGTCTTTTGGACATCTACAATACTCTCTTGTTCAAGCAACAGCCTAGAAACTAAGCTCTTAGAACCTTCATCACCCATGAGGTTGATTATTCTTGTGGAATATACCCGTCCTTCCCTGTTTAACATATCTAAAATCAACAACCCTATCTCGCGGTAACGTTTATTGGTAAACTCTTCTACTATTGCTTCTTCCTCGATTCTCCGAACAAGCTCGTCTTTCAATAACATCAATTGCAACAAGACCCTCTCAGCTAGATCGTCACCCAAAAAGGGAATATCTTCCCTCTGTAAATCGATCTTCTCCCTCCTTGCCTTCCCAAACTGGGAAAGTATAATATCCTCTTTGATACCCAATCGACTGCTCACCTCTTGGGCGTAAAGGTTCCTCTCCAATGTGCTTTCGATCTTGGCCAGAAGGGGCGCTATCTCATCTATTATATATTTCTTGCCTTCCACAGAATAAGGGTCATATTTTTTTATTGTCCTGTTAATGAGGAACTCTATGAGCGGCATAGAACCGGCGACGATTTCTCTAAAACTCTCTCCCCCTCTCTCCTTGACCAGGCTATCCGGGTCAAAACCTTGCGGAAGTACTCCTATCTTAGGTGAAACACCGTTTTTCAAAAAAATATCGAGACTCCGGATCGCTGCTTTCTCTCCGGCCTCATCAGCATCGAAGATGGTAATCATGTTCTTTGTATATATCTTCAATGTCTTCACATGGTTTTCAGTGATAGCCGTCCCTAATGTAGCTACAACGTTTCTTATGTGGTATTGGTTTAAACTCAATAGATCTAAGTATCCCTCCACTATTAGTACCTTATCCTCACGTCTGATATAATCTTTGGCAACATGCAGTCCATAAAGGCTACTACTCTTATTGTAGAGGGGAGATTCAGGTGAATTGAGGTACTTTGGGAGAGCATCGTCCAACACTCTTCCCCCAAAACCTAACACCTTGCCATGAGTATCAATTATGGGAAATATTATCCTCGCCCTAAAGCGATCGTAAAAACCTTGGGTTTTCTTGGGTATGATCAATCCGACTTCTTCGGCTAACGATAATGACACCTCTTTTCTTGAGAGATTATTAAGCAAACTATCCCAGCTATTCGAGGCATATCCCAGCCTGTGATTAGTTATAACCTCATTACCAATACCCCTGTTCGTAAGATATGCCCTGGCTTCCTTCCCTTCCTTTTCATTCATCAAGAGATGCTGATAGTAGCTAAGTGCCGATTCATTTATATCATACAGCTTCTCTCTTTTAAGAATTCTCCTCTGATCTGCGTCAGACAACCTCATCTTGGGAATAGCAACTCCGAACCGCCTGGCGAGTACTCTCACAGCTTCAGGAAAGGATAGATGGTCCATCTTCATTAAGAAACCAAATACATTTCCACCGCTATTACATCCAAAACAATGAAAGATTTGCTTTTCTTCATTCACCATGAAAGAGGGTGTTTTTTCTGAGTGAAATGGGCATAAGCCTTTATGGTTCTTCCCCACCTTCTTGAGCGAAACATAATCCGATATTACGTCTACGATATTTGCCCTCTCTTGTAACGCTGCGATTGTTTCGTCAGGGATATAACCGGCCATATAGTGTCTCCAACCCTTCTATAGGTTTTCAGCTCCTAATTTCTACAACCGTCACACCGGCCCCACCGTGTGACAGGTCTGCTGAATCAATATTTTCTACAAGGCTGTTAGCCTTTAGATGGCTGCAAATAGCCTCTCTCAATCTCCCTGTACCAATTCCGTGAATGATTGCCAGCTTCTCTATACCACTCAGTATAGCGCTATCTATAGCCTTATCAACCAATGGTAACGCATCAAATACCCTCATCCCTATAACATTTATTTTGTCCGTCGACCCGGTGGTCGCGGCAGCAAAGGGCATTCCTCTCTCAATTCCAGGTTCCTTTGGCGGTTTCCCTTTTACTCGTTCAAGATCATCGGGACGGACCTTAACCTTCAGATTTCCAATAAGGACCTCCACCTGGCCTGACCCTTCTTTTGCATGTACTATCACCCCCTCCTTACAAAGAGGGGTGATCCTCACCACATCACCCCTCTTCAGATTTAAGGAATGTCCTCTGTCTTCTTTTCTGTTAATAACGGGCGTTAATAGGCTGATTTCGCCCCTTAGATGGTGGAGTCGTTCGTCTATCACATGAACACGGTCTTTCCCTTTCTTCTTCAGGTCTTTTACTATCTCCCTTACCTCATCCTCTGTCTTCCTCAGGAGGGTTCCGGCCCTTTTCTCAGTCTCCAGTAGTATTCTTTCCCTTTTCTCTTGGATACTCTCAAGCAAAGACTCTATCTGTTCTTGACAAGCCAAGGCAGTATCCTTCAATTGCTTGATCTCCTTTTTTTCTTCCAAGATCTCCGTCTGGGAACTCTCTAGTGCCCTGATTAAGCTCCCTATATTACCATTGTTATCTGTCATATAACCCAAGGCATCATCCAGGATCTCTCCCGGGACACCCAATGCCCTGGCGATCACCAGTGCATTGCTTTCACCCGGAACGCCATATATCAGGCTGTACCTGGGTTCCATAGTCTCCGGGTCAAACTCAACGGACACATTCGTCACATCCTCATGGAGATAAGCGTATGCCTTCAACAAGTTAAGGTGAGTCGTGGTTATGGTCCGGGACCCCTTCTCCCTGAAATGGTCCAGCAAAGCCATCGCCAAACCAGCCCCTTCTTCGGGATCGGTCCCCCCTCCAATCTCGTCTAGTAGCACAAGTGACGAATCATCAGCCCTACCCAGAATCTCAACAATCTGAGAGATATGGGAAGAAAAAGTACTGAGATCTTGCTCTATGCCCTGCTCATCACCAATATCAGCAAAGATAGCGTCGAAGATTGCCACCTCACTGTGGTCCGCCACACAAATATGCATGCCTGCATTCACCATAAGGGTTAGGACTCCGGCTGTCTTCAAGGCAACGGTTTTACCTCCGGTATTTGCTCCCGTAATTATCAAAGTATTGCAACCTTTATTAAGATGAATGTTTATAGGAACCACATCCTTGCTTCCGCCCTGGAGAAAGAGCAACAACGGATGATACGCATTGATCATATTGACCCGTCCTTCCTTATTTAAGATGGGCTTCCTTGCATTCAATGCGACACTGTATCTTGCCTTGGCATACGTAAGATCGATCTTTCCCAAAACCTCCAGAGTTGCTATAATTTCCTGGCAATTTGCATGAATATCCTTGCTCAGGTTCTTCAGCACCTTAAGTTCTTCGGCTTTCTCTTCCTTGAACAAAAGGCCTAACTCATTATTCAGTTCAATAGTAAAGATCGGTTCGATGAAGTATGTTGCCTTGCTGTGAGAATGGTCATGAATAATGCCTTGAATCCGGCCCTTAAAATCCGATTTAACCGGGACAACATATCTTCCGTTTCTAATAGTGATAATCCTTTCTTGGAAGAAGGGATGGGATGAATTCCGAACAAACAAATTATCTAAAGACCTCTGTATCTTTGCTCTGAGGCGCTTTATCTTTGACCTGATCTCCTGAAGCCTTGGGCTGGCACTATCCAGTATGTCCCCTCTATGCCCTACGGTTCGTTCTATCTTGCCTTGTAGATCGGGCAACAGAATAAGCCTATTCCCCATTTCCCTGATTAAGGGGTATCTAATATCCTCCAGCCTTTTAAAAAACCCTTTAAGCGCATGAGCCGCATTTAGTGTGCTGAGGATATCGATAAACTCAAAAGGGTCGAGAACAGCCCCTTCGACCCGTGTCTTTCCGACGCACTCTTCAACATTCCTAATACCGCCAATGGGGATGTCCCCATAGATTTGCAAGACTTCTTTTAACTCTGTTACTTCATCGAGGAGCTTGTGAATCTCCTGGATGTCTCTTTTTGGTCTCAGGGATTCACATAGCGATCTCCCCAGATCGGATGTAACAAATCCCTTTAACAGACTCAATATACTGTCAAATTCGAGAACCTGTAATGTATGCTTATTCATCTCTTTTAGGTTATTATTGGATCCTCTGTCGGAATGCAGTCATAACTACACGAAATAAATACGGAAGTGAATTGATGAATACGCTAGATGGGACGACCCAATTTGACGTTCACACTCTATCGGAAGACCTTAATTCTTCTTCACCTTTTCCATGTTCTTGATGCCTCTTGCTTCTATATATATAATAATGGTATCTCTTATCTTACCGACGGAAAAGCGTAATTTTTAGAAGCGAAGCATTTTATTATAAATGGAAATATTTGTCAAGCAATAATTTTCATCCTGACATAATCGCCTTGCCATCATCCAAATAAGCATACTCTACTTCTTATCCCAGCACACATACAATCTTAGGGACGAACATATTTATTTTGGTTGCCTTCCTCCGTTTTCCATCAGACCCTTTATGGGCTCTAGACCGTATGGAGTGCCTTCCTGTATTGCCTTTAGGACGGTCCCTCCTCCTGTGAAAAAATAATACTGAGCATTATGTAATACCGCAAGATACAGCCCGGGACAAAGATCTTTGAACTCCTGTAATGTATCTCCACCACCATACAGCTTCTTCGCCTCTCTGTTCTGGTCAATAGTCCTATCGAGTGCCTCGGAACCTGCTGTAAAATGGGGGGTAAATCCCATTACTGCATTTACGAAGATCGTATTAGCCTCTCTTATGAGACCTGATACCGTGGTGTCATCAAAGGATCTGGGATCAACATCCATTATATATCCAACTTTCTTTCCCCTTTTAAAATCCTTGATGGATATTGTTCTGTATTTCCCCTCAATCTTTCCTTCAGGGGTATCCGACTCAACCACGTAGGGCAGTTCAACCACCTTATGATTCTTCTTGTCGGCCTCAACCAATTCTTGGGCGGCAATAATATCGGACTCGGGGACACCCTCGATTTTAACACCATACTTGGCGCTCAGAAAAGTGTTGTAAATAACACCGCCAAGGATGAGATGGTCCACTTTCTTATAGATCTCTTTTAATGGTCCTATTTTGGTATCATACTTGGCGCCGGCAACAACGGCTACAAAGGGCCTGGTGGGCTCCAACACATGCCTTAGATGGCCTATCTCTTGTTGCATCAGGAATCCGGAGAATGAGGGCAGGTGTTTTGTTATATCGTATGTTGAAGCACTGGGTCGCCAACTCCCGAAGGCATCATTGACAAAGACATCTGCCAAGCCCGCAAGCTGTAAGGCAAAGTTTCCCCGAACACGTCCATCACCCTCTTCTCCCTGAAACCATCTTGTGTTGGGAAGATATATTCCCCCTATTTTTCTATTCATCAAGTCCTTTATGGCCAGGTTTATAGATGTATCTATACCTGGAATCCCTCTGGGAGAGTCCGTATCAAACTCAGGTATATGAAACTTGATGTACAGTTTGCGTTCCAGATACTCTACAATAGGTTCAACAGAATTGCCCGGTTCACAATTGATCTCTCCTGTCTTTTTGTTGCGGGGCCTGCCCACATGGGTCATCAGTATAGGGCGCCCCCCCCTTTCCACAATGTTGTAGATCGTCCCCAACGTACAGTCGATCCTGTAAGGGTCTCTTATGGCACCTCTTTTGACCACATTATGATCAACCCTCAATAAGACGATCTTCCCATCAAGATCTGCGTCTTGTATTAACGGAAATCTTGGATCAAAGCTACCTTCCATCTCTTGCACCTCCTGAAAATAAATGCAGATCAATGCCACTATCTTCCAACTTTTTTTTAAATATTATCCGCACCCACCTCCAAAATCAAGGAAATTTAGCAACTTCTCAAAAGCTAATGGCGGTCTGTGAAGTGGAATTTGTTTTGCAATTCAAGTCACAATGAATTACCTTAAGAGGTTGATTCTTCCATGTGACAGGAAGATGAATATCCGGGCATCGTGCGCGGATAATATATTTGAGGGTAAATAATCATGATAACCAACAAGATAATAATCAAAGGGGCTCGAGAACACAACCTCAAGAATGTTGATCTGGAAATTCCCCGTGATAAGCTTGTGGTGATTACCGGATTAAGTGGCTCCGGAAAATCAACCCTTGCCTTCGACACCATCTATGCAGAAGGTCAACGACGATATGTGGAGTCTCTCTCGGCTTATGCCCGCCAATTCCTGGAACAGATGGAAAAACCTGACGTTGATTCCATTGAGGGACTGTCACCGGCCATCTCTATCGAGCAGAGACCTATCAGTAAGAATCCTCGTTCCACTGTGGCAACGGTCACGGAGATTTATGACTATCTCCGGGTATTATTCGCCAGGGTTGGCAAACCCCATTGCTATAAGTGCGGCAAAGAGATTCTCTCTCAAACCGTTCAGCAAATCGTTGATCAAGTGATGAGATTATCCGAGGGGACCCGGTTCATCATCTCAGCGCCGATCGTCAAGGGGAGGAAGGGAGAATATAGGAATGAGTTAAATCAATTACGTAAGGATGGTTATGCCAGGGTTAAAATTGATGGGGAGATAAGAGACCTGGATGAAGAGATCATCCTCCATAAGAACAAAAAGCACCACATAGACGTGGTAATAGACCGGCTCATCATGAAAGAAGGTATAAAAAAAAGGCTTGCAGACTCTCTGGAAACCGGCCTGAAACTTTCTCAAGGGATTGTCAAAGTCGAGATAATCGAAGGAGAGAAACTAATATTCAGCGAAAAATTTGCCTGTGTAGACTGCGGAATAAGTTATCCGGAGATAACCCCGAGGATGTTCTCCTTCAATAACCCCTATGGGGCATGCCCTGTTTGCGGAGGATTGGGCACGACCATGTACTTTGATCCTGAGCTCATTGTACCCAATCCCGATCTCTCCCTGAGGGAAGGAGCAATTTCACCATGGGTCAGGAGAAACTCGACTTACTTTCATCAGATGTTGGATGCCTTGTGTGAGCATTACACGATAGACATCTATTCTCCCTTCAAAGACCTCCGCCCCGAAGTTCAACACGTCTTCCTCTATGGTTCCGGAGAAGAGAAGATACGATTTTATTTCGAATCAGACGGAAAGAAAACATTTCACCACAAAGCTTTCGAAGGGGTTATATACAACCTTGAACGCCGGTACAGAGAAACCGACTCTCTCTTTATTCGGAAAGACATAGAGAGATACGTGAACAGCCGTCCTTGCCCCAAATGCCATGGAAGTAGGTTACGTCAGGAGAGCCTCTTCATTACTGTAAACGGCCGGGCAATCTCTGATATTACAAAACTCTCAGTCAGTGATGCCTACCAATTCTTCTGTGATATCAGACTGAGCGAGCGAGACATGGAGATCGCCAGGCGGATATTGAAAGAGATTCAAGAAAGACTGGGATTCCTCTTAAATGTTGGGGTGGATTATCTAACCCTGGATCGTGCTTCGGCTACACTGTCCGGGGGAGAAGGACAACGCATTAGGCTCGCTACCCAGATTGGTTCGACCCTGGTCGGCGTACTATATATACTCGATGAACCGAGTATAGGGCTACACCAAAGGGATAATATCAGACTCCTTCAGACCTTGAGAAGACTGCGGGATCTGGGCAATACCGTGCTTGTTGTGGAACATGATCAGGAGACCATCCTTGCATCAGACTTCATAGTAGATATGGGTCCGGGAGCTGGCGATGATGGGGGCAGGGTAGTCTTCTCAGGAACACCACAAGAAATGATAAAGGATAGTGGTTCCCTGACGGGAAGGTACCTGTCCGGGGACCTGACTATTTCCGTGCCAGCCAAACGACGGAAGCCAGGCAAGAAGTACTTGCTTATCAAGGGCGCGTCCCAAAACAATCTGAAAGAGATATCGGTTAAGGTCCCCCTTGGATTGTTCAACTGTGTAACAGGAGTTTCCGGTTCAGGAAAAAGCACACTGGTAATCGATACCTTATACAAGGCATTAGCTCAAAAACTCTATCAGTCCAAAGATCGACCCGGCAAAGTCATGGAGATTAAAGGCCTTGAACATGTCGACAAGATCATAGATATAGACCAAAGTCCCATAGGCAGAACCCCACGTTCTAATCCAGCCACCTATACCGGACTTTTCACCCATATCAGGGAGCTGTTCGCCAAGCTCCCGGAATCGAGAACCCGGGGGTATAGGCCTGGAAGATACAGTTTCAACGTAAAGGGGGGAAGGTGTGAGGCCTGTAAGGGCGACGGCCTAATAAAGATAGAGATGCATTTTCTCCCTGATATTTATGTTATGTGTGAGGTCTGTAAGGGGAAACGGTACAACAGGGAAACACTGGAGATAGAATATAGAGGGAAGAATATCGCCGATATTTTGGACATGACGGTAACCAAGGCCCTTGCTTTTTTCAGTAGGATCCCAACGATTAGAACAAAACTCCAAACCCTCTCTGAAGTGGGCTTAGGTTACATAAAATTAGGACAGTCGGCGACAACCCTGTCTGGAGGAGAGGCCCAAAGAGTGAAGCTTGCAAAGGAGTTAAGCAAGAAGGGTACAGGCAAAACCTTGTACATACTGGATGAGCCTACCACAGGCCTCCATTTTGCCGATATTCAGAAGTTACTGAATGTATTGAATAGACTTGTGGACGCAGAGAATACGGTTATTGTAATAGAGCACAACCTCGATGTTATAAAAACCGCAGATTTTATCATTGATCTGGGTCCGGAAGGTGGAGAAAAAGGTGGTGAGGTGGTGGCGTGTGGTACGCCAGAGGAATTGACCGGTGTTCAGAGATCCTATACCGGTCAATTTCTGAGGAAGGTGATTCACACAAATTAAAACTAATATCGGTTTTGAAGGCACTTAAGGGCGGTGCCTTCAAAACCAATAGCAAAAAGGTTCAAGAACCATTCACACTCTTGCCCAATCAACCAACAAGCTCAACAACTGGGGGGGAAATCTTTACAGTTTTCCATACAGCATAAAAGATATTACAAGAGCATAGATAACCAGGGATTCAATCAACGCAAGACCGATAATCATTGGCGTCAATATCTGACCCGAAGCCCCTGGATTTCTGGCAATACCTTCAAGTCCAGCCGCGATGGCTCTACCTTGTCCCATTCCGCCACCAAAGGCGGCAACTCCAATGGCAAATCCACAGGCTATCGCAATAGCACTCTTCACAGTGGAATCCAGTGCCCCGGCCTCTTCAGTCGCAAAAGCCAGAGGAACAATGGAAAACAAGGTGAAAATTAAAAGAAGAAAACATACAACACCCCTTCGCCTCATCCGCAACCCTCCTTTCTATTTGAGATAGTAGAAAAACTTGAAAATTAGCAGTTTATTTATTTAGTGTTCTTCAGAAAGTGCACCAGACAGGTACATCATTGAAAGAAGAATAAACACTAACGCTTGAATGAAAGAAACAAACATTCCAAGGCCAAGCGCCACGATGGGGACAAGTAATGGGATCAAACTGGAAAAGATCATCAAAACCAGATGATCCCCTGTCATATTTCCGAATAGCCTAAGAGACAGCGATAACGGACGGGCCATATGGCTTATAATCTCAATGGGAAACATCAGCGGGGCTAACGGCCAAAACGGTCCCATAAACTGTTTAACATAGCGCCATCCATGTCTCCTGATCCCCACATAGTGATAATAGAAAAACACAGTAAGTGCACACGAAGCCGTTGTATTGATATTGTCCGTGGGGGGCGAAAAGCCCGGAATGAGCCCCAGCAGGTTGCAAAACAATATATATATGGCAAGGGTACCGATCAAAGGCAAAAACCTTCTCCCCTCGGGTCCTATGGTATCTTCCAGCACTCCGAGAAGTGTTTGCACGATCACTTCCCCAATGTTCTTAATACTTACCTTGCCTTCAGGTATAAGGTCTTTAGACTTTCTTCCATAACCGACTAAGACGAAAAGAGTAAGGACTGTAACTACCAGTAGCACGCTACACACAGCGGTGGAATCATGCTCATGCCCCCCCACCAGAGAGGTAAGGGCGTCAAAGAAGGGAAGCTGCGAAACCCACGAAAAGTCATGCCCCATAATATAGAATCTCCTTTACTTCTTTTTCAGCACCTGGACAAACTGATCGAGCACAATTCCGCCAAATACCGTTGACAATCCCACTGCCAGGCCGGGCGTGCTCACAACCCGATAATTGATCAATATAAATATGACCGCCGCAAGAACGGCAAACTTAAAAAAATAACTCAACAAGAAAGCCGGCCTGACCTTAGATGTTTTAACGAGGCCCCTTTCAATAATTCTCCGTAGGAGCCAAAAATTAAGAATAACAATAACCCCTCCAAAAAAAACTCCCAGAGTAATGGCGGATGATTTATAGATCACGCTTCCCATCGTCAAAACCAGGCATACGATAAGATTGTTCCTCTCAATCGCGCCCAGCTTTGATCCGCTCTTGTCTTCAACCAAATAATCACTCCGGGCTGTTTCCACCATCGTCTCTTACTTCCTTCAATAACCTGAACAAACTCCTGAACCCCGCTGCGAAACCAAACAACATTCCCGCCAACCCCAGCCATGGTTTGGTGTTGAACAACTTGTCCAACCACCATCCTAATGCCATACCGATAACAACCGATATAGCCATTTCCAGCCCGATTGCACTATGTCTCGCAAGCTGTTTGAAGAGCTCTCTCTTATTCTCCATTGATCAGTCGCGACCATTACAGTCCAATTAGGCTTACCCATAGAAAAAACACAGGAAAGTGAATGAGCATTCATTCGTTGGACGTTTTCTAACATACGATCTTATGTTTGTCAAGAAGTTTAACTCATACTTCAAGGAAAACCCCAATTTTTTAACAATCCAGACAGATGCCGATCTTGCAAAGACCATTTAATTCAATGAATTATAGAACCTGAAGGTACTATCTATTGCAACCGTCCTTACCTGTCTCTGTCCATGGCCCACCTGAAGTACACACTGCCCCACGTAAATCCGGCGCCAAAGGCGGCAGCTATCACTCTATCCCCTTTCTTCAGGCGACCCTGCTCTTCGGCATCACAAAGGGCCAGGGGCAGAGTTCCGCATGTGGTATTCGCATACTTGTCTATATTGACGATTACTATGTCCGGACTGATTTTCATGCGCTTCGCACACGCTTCTATGATCCGCAGATTCGCCTGGTGAGGAACAAAGAGATCCAAGTCGTCACTTCCGATATTATTGCGCTTCATGATGGCCACCGACACATCGGCCATGTTCTTCACTGCAAATTTAAAGACAGTTCTGCCATCCTGCTGCACGAAATGTTCCTTATTCTGCACTGTTTCAAAAGTGGCGGGCCTCTTGCTGCCCCCTGCTTTGACAGTGAGATACTGCCCCCCGGCCCCATCGATCTGGCTCATGAAATCGATTATCCCCAGCTCCGGGTCTGCCGACGGTTCCAGTAGCACGGCGCCGGCCCCATCGCCAAAAATCACATAGGTGGACCTATCCTCAGGATTGAGGTACATGGAGTTCATATCGCTTCCCACGACCAAAACCTTTCTATAGCGTCCGGACTCTATGAACTGTGCGCCGGTTATCAGGGCAAAGAGAAAACCGGAACAACCAGCGGTGAGATCGAAGCCCCAGGCATTGTCAGCCCCTATCATCTCCTGGATTATGCATGCCGTGGAAGGGAAAGGGTTATCAGCTGAAATCGTGCCAACGATGATTGTGTCGATCTCTGAAGGGGAAACCCCCGCCCTGGTCAGACAATCCGTGGCTGCCCTGCTCGCCATGTAGGAGTTACCCAGACCAGGATCCAAAAAGTGCCTCTGACGAATGCCGGTCCTTTGAACGATCCATTCATCCGATGTATCCATGATTTTTTCCAAGTCCTTGTTCGTCACCACACGTTCCGGAAGAAATTTCCCCAGACTTGTTATTGCTGCTCTTATCAAGCTCATTCTGTCTCCTGATTACAGACTTCTTTAAATGGTTGCTATTACTCCAATATTATCAGACAGCACATTAATTGGACATCCTGAGGATGAGAAGATTCAGTATACTGATTATATTGATATTGCAATTTTTAACGTCGAAGTATAGCCGAAGCGTGGCTGTGTGTCAAAGAAAATTCAGTTGGCGTCCAGATTATTTAGTGTCTATCCAGAAATGAGCAATTTTTTGCAAGGCCAAGGGATTGTGGGGAGGCGTACAAGCGTACGACCCCCCATAAACAATCCCGCAGACTGACGCATAGATTGCGGAAAAGTGCCATTTCCGGATGGAAACCAGTTGACATTCCACAGTATATCTCCTAAACTTTTTTAACCTGTGCAATTACACAAACCTAGCGTCTTGAAGTGTCTCCAATGGTTCAGTCAACAGGATTGCGTTAAGCGCCAGCAAGCGGCACACCTGCTCAACAGCATAGGTCGAAACATTTTGAAACAGATCCGTTAAGAAATGCCTTTGAAGGTTAACAAAGTAGGTCTATATTGAAAGAATTCATTGATGAAGTCCTTTTTAACGGAGCCCAAAAGGCAAACGTCTCGCTGACTACCAAACAGATTAACTTATTTAAAACCTACCTGACGGAGATTAGGAAATGGAGCGCCAAGATAAATATCACCACTATACGCAACGATCCGGAAATCCTGATTAAGCATTTTGTGGATTCCCTTTTCCCATTGGAATACATACCCCAAGACGCTTCCGTATTGGACGTCGGTTCAGGAGGGGGTTTTCCTGGCATACCTTTGAAGATTGCAAGCCCGTCTCTGTACCTCACTTTACTCGATTCCACACAAAAAAAAGTAAACTTTCAAAAACACATCATACGGCTCCTAAGGCTGTACAACATCGAGGCGGTGCATGGAAGGGCCGAAGACAAAGATATACATAGACGAATTGCTTCGCCGTTTGATGTGGTTATCTCAAGGGCTTTCTCAGGTTTGGGAAGGTTCTTGTCTACTGGAAAGCCTTATCTAAAAAGAGAAGGGCTGCTGATAGCCATGAGGGGAAGATACGGAAAAAGGCAATTGGCTGACGATGCGGAGGTCTTGGTGCGCCTGAGGTTACGTCTTGTAAATGCAGTTGAGTTTTCCCTACCATACCTAAATGACAGGAGAACCCTTCTTATCTTCACCAACCAGTAAGCGACGAGGAAGTGTTAAGAGGAATCGCCGATTGCCGGGATCTTTTCTTTTCAAAGGATATATTATGTGGTATAGAGAAATAAATGAGTGCCTAAAGTTTGAAGTGCCTAAAGTGTCTAAAATTAAGAAATACGCTCCAAAACACTGCTTATTTTGATTCCGACCAAGATCTGGTCTATAAAATAAATAGAATAAATTAACTTTAGGCACTTCAAACTTTTTGTGTAACCGCACTTAAGATAGGATCGTGGAAATACTGGCACGGCACTGAGTCCATATTCGCAAGGTTCATACTATATATAGTATTTTCATTGACTTCTACTACATTATCTTGTATATTATAGAAAATTTCGGCCTGTGCAGTTGAGCGGGTTTACCGCTTGCCGGCTGCTTGTTTCGTTTGCTTGTTATGAAGTTAAAATTCTAACCGATCAGGGTAGGTTAAAAATGAGCAGTGCCTATAATGCAGACAAAATTAAGGTATTGGAAGGACTTGAAGCAGTAAGGAAAAGACCTGCAATGTACATCGGGTCAACAGAGGGCAGGGGGCTTCACCACCTGGTATATGAAGCGGTTGACAACAGTATCGATGAAGCGTTGGCTGGTTATTGCGACAAAATAGACGCCGTCATACACATAGACAACAGCATTACCATTGAAGATAACGGGAGAGGGATACCTGTCGACCTGCATAAATCTGAAGGGAAGCCTGCTGTAGAGGTGGTAATGACCACACTTCACGCCGGGGGGAAATTTGACAACGAGACCTACAGCGTGTCCGGGGGGTTACACGGGGTCGGGATATCCGTGGTAAATGCCCTGTCAGAGCATCTGGAGTTGGAAATCAGAAGGGATGGCAGGGTTTACCACCAGATTTACGAAAGGGGTGAGCCCAAGACATCACTAGAGGTTACAGGTGAAACCGGACGAAGGGGAACTAAGATCACCTTCAAACCTGATTATGAAATCTTTGAAGATACGGATTTTAGTTTTGACACCCTTTCCCAGAGATTCCGTGAACTCTCTTTCTTGAACAAAGGGGTGCGGATTACCATCGAAGACGAAAGGTCCGAGAAGAAACATGAGTTTCATTACGAAGGCGGTATCGCTTCCTTCGTTGAACACCTAAACAGGAACAAGGGCGTCATCCATCCCAAACCCATATATTTTGAAGGGAAGAGGGAAGGGGTTGGCATAGAAATCGCGCTCCAATTCAACATCGGCTATAGTGAAAGCGTTTTCTCCTTTGTCAATACGATCAACACATCTGAAGGCGGGACCCACCTGAGCGGATTCAAGTCGGCCCTCACCCGCACAGTCAATTCATACGCAGTCAACAGCCAAATGGCCAAGAATTTCAAGGAGAGTCTCTCCGGTGAGGACATCAGAGAAGGGTTGACGGCGGTCTTGAGTATTAAGGTCCCTTTCCCCCAATTTGAGGGACAGACCAAGACCAAACTGGGTAATAGCGAGGTAAAGGGACTGGTAGAGGGTTTCCTCAATGAAAGGTTGGGCATGTATCTGGAAGAAAACCCCAGTATTGCCAAGAAAATCCTGTCAAAAGCCATTGACGCGGCCAGGGCCAGAGACGCGGCAAAAAGGGCCAAAGACCTAGTCAGACGAAAAAACGCCCTTGAAGTCAGCTCACTGCCTGGCAAATTGGCTGATTGTCAAGAAAAGGACCCTGCCAGAAGTGAAATCTATCTGGTAGAGGGTGAGTCCGCCGGGGGATCTGCAAAACAGGGGAGGGACCGGAGAAACCAGGCCATACTACCCCTGAAGGGAAAGATATTGAATGTTGAAAAAGCCAGATTTGACAAGATGTTACAAAGCCAGGAAATAAAGACACTGATCACGGCGCTGGGGGCAGGGATAAGCAAGCTCGATTATGACCCGGCAAAACTTCGTTACCACAGCATTATAATCATGACCGACGCTGATGTCGATGGTTCTCATATTCGAACCTTGCTCTTGACCTTCTTTTATCGCCAGATGCCTGATCTTATAGAAAAGGGGAATCTCTATATCGCTCAGCCTCCCCTGTTCAAGGTTAAGAAAGGGAAGCAACAGAAATATATCAAAGACGAAGTCTCCATGGAGAATTATCTGTTGGAGTCCGGAGTGGAGAACGTAAGACTGGTTACCAGTGAAGCTCAATCCCCCATCTCCGGTGTTCGCCTGACAAATCTGATGAGGAAGGTGCTAGGGTATAAAAAGATCCTTGAGAAAGTCGAAAAGAAAGGAAAAGATAAGAACATAATCAATGCCCTTACTCAGCATGGTGATTTTACGAAAGAAACCCTGAAGGATAGAGGAAAACTCACCGGCATTATGTGCGAGGTTCGAAGCAGTGTGAGCGCATTACAGAAGCAAATTCCGGAGATCGAATTTGAGATCTCGGAGGATATGGAGCATAACTGTTTTGAAGTTCAATGCACTTCATGGGGCAACGGGGCTCCCCGGAAGACGGTTATCGATTTTGATCTCCTCAATTCTCCGGAGTTTGAAGAATTGCGAAAACTGTCGAAAGGCTTCGAAATCACGGGCAAGCCACCTCTCGTAGTTGAAGATAACGGTAACAGGTTTGACGTAAACACCCTGGAAGAGGTATTTGAACATATCCTTTCAGTCGCAAAGAAAGGCCATGATATACAGAGATACAAAGGGTTGGGAGAGATGAATCCGGATCAGCTCTGGGAGACCACGATGAACCCGGAGGCCAGGACTTTACTCCAGGTGAGGGTAGAAGATGCGGTCGAGGCAGACGCTATCTTCACTGTCTTGATGGGAGACCAGGTTGAACCCAGAAGGGAATTCATCTATAACCATGCCCTATACGTCAAGAATCTCGATATATGAGCATACAAGGCGGGGGCTGAGAAGTTACACCAAGAACACCTGAGGAGCATATGTATTTACAAGAACGGAAGATACCTGTCAGCATAGAAGATGAGATGAAACAATCCTATATGGATTATGCCATGAGTGTCATCGTGGGCAGGGCCTTACCCGATGTCAGGGACGGATTAAAACCCGTCCACCGCAGGATCCTCTATGCCATGAAAGCCATGGGCAACGATTGGAATAAGCCCTACAAGAAATCCGCCCGGCTCGTCGGTGATGTTATCGGCAAGTATCATCCCCATGGCGACGCAGCCGTTTACGATACCATAGTTCGTATGGCCCAGGATTTCTCCATGCGCTATCTTCTTGTCGATGGCCAGGGAAACTTCGGGTCCATCGACGGAGACCCCGCTGCAGCCATGAGATACACAGAGATACGCATGGCACGATTAGCCTCCGAGCTTCTGGCAGACATCGAGAAAGAGACCGTGGATTTCGTCCCTACTTATGACAATTCCTCCATGGAGCCCACAGTCTTGCCGGCCAAGCTTCCGGCTCTCTTGATTAACGGTTCTTCGGGGATTGCCGTGGGAATGGCCACAAACATACCGCCTCATAACCTGGTAGAGGTGCTGGACGGAATCATTGCAATGGTAGACAACCCGGATATCACTATCGATGAGTTGATGGAACTGATACCGGGCCCGGATTTCCCCACTGCCGGATTCATCTGTGGTAAAACCGGTATCAAGTCTGCTTATGAGACCGGAAGGGGAATAATACGTCTGAGAGCCAGGGCGAATGTGGAAAAGAACAAAACCAACAATAAAGAAAGCATAGTCATTTCAGAGCTTCCCTACCAGACAAACAAGGCAAAAATGCTGGAAACAATAGCCGCCTTGTCAAGACAGAAGAAGATAGAGGGGATCTCAGAGCTTAGAGACGAGTCGGACAGAGAAGGGATAAGGGTCGTCATCGAACTGAAGAGGGATGAAACGGCAAAGGTTATCCTCAACCAGCTCTACCAACATACCCAGATGCAGGTGAGCTTTGGGATAATAATGCTGGCCATTGTCGGGGGACAGCCGAAGCTCCTCAACTTGAAGGATGTCCTCTCCAATTTCTTAAACCACAGAAAAGAGATCATCATAAGGAGGACGGCCTTCGACTTGAGGAAGGCTGAGAGCAGGGCCCATATCCTTGAGGGGTTAAGGGTTGCCCTGGAAAATCTCGATGAAATGATAAACCTTATCAAGGCCTCGGAAAACCCAAAAGTAGCCAAAGAACGCCTTATGAGCAAATTTTCCCTGTCTGAATTACAGGCCCAGGCAATCCTGGACATGAAACTCCAGAGACTGACCGCACTGGAACAGGACAAGATCACCAAAGAGTACACGGAGATAAAGAAACTCATAGAAGAATACAGAGAGATCCTGGCAAGTGAACAGCTTGTATTGAACATCATTGTGGAAGAGTTGGAGGCCCAGAAGAAGCTCTATGGTGATGAGAGGAGAACCGAGATATTAGAAGAGAATACCGAGATTGCTCTCGAGGACATGATCGTTGAAGAGGACATGGTGATAACCATTACCCACAGTGGATACATAAAGAGAAACTCCATAAGCCTTTACAGAAGTCAGGCCCGTGGCGGTAAAGGAAAGATGGGGACAACCCCGAACAGTTCGGATTTTGTGGAACACCTCTTCGTCGCCTCTACCCGGGAACATATACTCTTCTTTACGGACAAGGGTAAGGTCTTTTGGCTCAAGGTCTATGAGATCCCTCAAGCCGGTCGAATATCCAGGGGAAAGGCTATTGTGAACCTGTTGAACCTCGCTTCCGATGAAAATATCTCTGCGATCCTCCCCGTACGGGAGTTTTCAGATGAAAAATACGTCACCATGGCGACAAGAAACGGGATAATAAAGAAGACACGTCTCACCGCCTATAGTCATCCCCGCGCAAACGGCATAGTTGCCATTAGCATTGATGAGGCGGACGCCCTGATCTCTGTCAGGCTCACAGACGGGAATCAGCATATCTTCCTTGGCACCAAGTCGGGAAAGGCCATAAGGTTCGAAGAGAATCAGGTTAGGGGCACCGGAAGAACAACCAGGGGAGTTAAAGGCATCAACCTCGACAAAGGCGATGAACTCATCGGCATGGAGATCATAGATGACGACACGACCATCCTTGTGGCCACGGAAAACGGTATCGGTAAAAGGACAAAAGGGTCGGAGTACAGAGCGCAAAGAAGGGGGGGCGCAGGTGTCATTACCTTAAAAACCACTCAAAAGAACGGACATGTTGTCGGCATAAGACAGGTAACCGATGATGATGATCTCATGTTGATCACGGTCCAGGGAAAAATCATCAGAATTCGGGCCAGGGATCTTCCCATGAGAGGAAGAAACACCCAGGGGGTCAAGTTGATTGATTTGGGAATGGAAGAGAAGGTCGCAAGGATAGCCAAGGTAGTGGAGAATGAGCAAGACAAAGGCTGAATGTAAATTTCTCAGGCGCATGTGGACGGTTTTGGGACTGGTGATCATCCCCCTTGTGGTAGCTGACAGCTGTACGAATAAACCTGCTCTACGTCACCTTTCGCGTGCTGAAAGATTGAGGGATGAAGGGGCCTACCTTGAGGCATGCAAGGAATACCAAAAGATAGAGATCAAATATCCTGAGAGCCCCCTTGCAGGTAACGCACTTTTCGAACTGGGGATCACCTATTGTTTTTTTCTCAACGATTACAAGAGCGCCCTTGAAGCCTTCCGGAGATTGATCTCTTCCTACCCCGATTCCGGATTTTGCGTTACCGCTCAAAAGCATGTTGCAGAAATCCACATGAAATTGATGGATTTCAAGAAAGCTGTCGTAGAATACCAGAAGATCCTCAACAACTATCCCGGGAGAGAGGATGCAGATGGGTTTCAGTATCAGATTGCCCAATGCTACTTCCACATTAACGACTTCAGGCAGGCCAGGGTGGAGTACGGTATTCTCCTGGAAAATTTTCCCCGCACAAAACTGGCCAGTGACGTCTATTTTCAGATCGCCGCTTGTAATTACCTGGAAGGTCGACTGGAGGAAGCCGTTGAATCCTACAGAGAGGTGATCAGGAGGTTTCCCAAAGACAAGGCTTCGATCCACGCACAGTTTGGGATTGCCAGTTGTCTGGAGGAAATGGAAAAGCTCCCCAAGGCCCTCGATGCCTATGAGAAAATCCTTGACCATTATGGAGACAGAAAAGTGGTCCAGATAAGGATCGACAGCATAAGAAAGAGATTGAAAAAAAGGAACCGATGAATAGAAAGATAGGGGTTATAGGAGCGGGGAGCTGGGGTACCACCCTGGCAAACCTTCTGGCCGAAAAGGGCTATCATGTTACCCTCTGGGTATTTGAACCTGACCTATGCGAGATAATAAAAGAAAAAGCTGAAAATACGGTTTATCTCCCGGGATTCAAACTGTCCGGGAATATTAATCCGACCACGTCTATTGCCGAGGCCTGCGTTGACAAAGATTTGCTCGTTTCAGTTACGCCTTCTCACGTGGTAAGAACCGTTATCTCCCAAACCCTGCCCCACCTGTCGGACAGGTCCGTCATAGTCAGCGCCTCAAAGGGCATTGAGACCGATACCTTGATGCCCATGTCCCTCGTATTGAAAGACCTCCTGCCCGCCAAAATGCACAAAAACCTGGTCTACCTGTCGGGCCCTAGTTTTGCCAGGGAAGTCATCAAGAAGACCCCCACAGCCGTGTCTGTTGCCTCGGAAAACATCGAGGCAGCCGAATCTGTCCAGATGACCTTTGCAACCCCCTATTTCAGGGTCTACACAAGCTCGGATGTTACAGGAGTGGAGCTGGGGGGAGCGCTCAAGAACGTTATTGCCATTGCCGCCGGAGTATCCGACGGATTGGATCTGGGTCATAATACCCGGGCCGCCCTGATCACCCGCGGGCTGGCCGAAATCACCCGCCTGGGCGTTCAAATGGGGGCAAACCCCCTGACACTTTCAGGCCTTGCCGGCCTGGGAGATCTCGTCCTCACATGTACCGGAGACCTCAGCAGAAACAGGTCAGTGGGCCTGCGGTTGGGAAAAGGGATGAAACTAAAAGAGATCCTGGAAGAGATGAAGATGGTGGCCGAGGGCGTGAAAACCACCAATGCAGTATATCACATCGCCAGGAAACTCCATGTAGAGATGCCCATCACTGAGCAGATATATAGTCTGCTATACGAAGATAAGCCGGCCGGCGAAGTCGTGCATGAGTTGATGACCAGAGACCTGAAATGTGAGTTGGAGTATTAGGGCGCTCGATACTCTCATCTCCCTTGAGAGAGAATGTACTAAAACTTTCGACCTGTGCAGTTACTCAACCCCAATGTCTTTGATGATTCAGTGAACAGCATTGAGTTAAGCGCCGGCAAACGGTATACCTTACCAACAGCAAAGGTCGAAAACTTTCAGCTATCACAGAGTGGGGAACCACCCCCAACTTACTAAAAAAGAAGTGAAGTTATGGCTGTATCCAATCCGATCTTTTTAGGCATCGATGTGGGTTCCGTGAGCGTTAACACGGTAGTAATGAACCAAAACAAGGAGGTTCTGGAAGAACACTATACCAGGAATATGGGACAGCCTCTAGAGACCGTGAAGCGGGTACTTACGGATATCCTCTCCCGTATGGCCGGGAGTCAAGTGGAAGCCGCTTCCATCACTGGCACAGCAGGTAAATTGGTCGCCGACCTTGTGGGAGCAACGTTCGTCAATGAGATCATAGCCCAGACTAAATCAGTAGAGCACTTCCATCCCCAGGTAAAGACCGTCATTGAGATTGGCGGAGAAGACTCCAAACTCATCTTGCTTGAGTACGATAGATCCAGGAACAGGGTGAAGATTGTTGACTTCGCCATGAATACCATATGCGCCGCAGGCACGGGATCCTTTCTCGACCAGCAGGCCCACAGACTCGGGTTGAGTATCGAAGGGTTCGCTAAACTCGCCCTGAAATCCCGGAACCCGCCCCGAATTGCAGGAAGGTGCAGCGTATTTGCCAAGACCGACATGATTCACTTACAGCAGGGAGCCACTCCCGACTTCGACATTGTTGCGGGTCTCTGTTATGCACTGGCTAGGAACTTTAAAAGCAATATCGGAAAAGGCAAGATATTTTCTCCTCCTCTCTCGTTTCAGGGGGGGGTCGCTGCCAATGTCGGTATGCGGAAAGCCTTCCTCGATTTACTCGAGCTGACGGAAGACGAGTTTATAATCCCGGAGCATTTCGCATCGATGGGGGCCATCGGCGCTGTTCTTGCCACTATGGAAGATGAGAATGAGCGGATCGCCTTCAACGGGTTGGATCGCCTTCAACTCTACCTTGAAACCGGCCCAAAGAAGGATGCCGGATTAAGCCCTCTTACCCTCTCAGAAGAAGATAAAGGGCAACAGGCTAAAGCTGACCCCAAACCCTTCCCATCGAAAAAAAAGGATAGAGTCAACGCCTTTCTGGGCATAGACGTGGGGTCCATCAGCACGAACGTAGTGGTAATAGACGAGCAGAGGAATCTTCTATCCAAGCGATACCTGATGACAGCCGGCAGGCCCATAGATGCCATAAG
>JAUXHQ010000078.1 GCA_030621455.1 Deltaproteobacteria bacterium | reverse complement strand
GATTTCTGGATGGATACTATCTATATCAAGGACGAAACACTATGGCGCGCTCTTCTCTATCCTTCTCTTAATCTTCAGTGACGATTAGGGGGACGTTGACGATTAGGGGGACGTTGTTGACAAATTATACAAACAGATTATACGCATTAAAGAAAGATCAGGACAGATAATAAGAATCATCATACTATAAACAGACAAAAAGCACTTATTATTAACAGTTAGGGATGGATCCGGTCATGTTTAATGGTCATTACCAATTTCTCACCCCCGAGGAGATTGAGCTTGTAATTCAGAAACTTGAATATGCCATTGCTGAACATACCAGATGGCTTAACGATTTGTACCGAAGCCGGATATGCGGTTTGCCTGTAGCGGAAATCTATCTGAAAAAAACCGCCCATCACTTATGTAGGTTTGGCCAATGGTACAATAATACTTCTTCACCGATCCTCAGGGGATATGAAGATTTTATTCTGATTGACAGACTCCACCGCGCCATGCACGACAGTGCCCGTATCCTGGCCATAAAAACCAAGCAGGGTGAGGATATTACTGTCAAAGAATACGATACCTTTGTCAAAAAGGAAGGGGACCTGTCAACCGGACTATTAAAATTGCGCAATGAAATGCGGGATAATCTTTTTGCCTTTGATTCTCTCACCGGTCTTCTCAATCGTCAGTCGTTTTTTACCATTCTTATTCAGGAACATGCACGGGTGGTTCGCACAGGCCGTCCCTGTTGTATTTCAATGGTTGATATCGATCACTTTAAGAATGTTAATGATACATATGGTCATCTGGCCGGCGATAAAGTGTTGCAGGAAACCACCCAGTGTCTTATCCGACATCGGCGACCCTATGATTCAATTTGTCGTTATGGGGGTGAAGAATTCCTTATCTGTCTGCCCGGTACTGTACCGGACACGGCCAGAAATATTCTGGAGAGGCTTCGCACCAGAATATCATCGATGCTTATTGTCCTGGATGGAAATAGAGGCATAAACATTACCGTTTCTTTCGGTATTGTGGAAATGGAGCCCGATATATCCATAACTGACATAATCTCACGTGCCGATGAGAGCATGTATGCCGCTAAAAATAGCGGACGCAATAGGATTTGCATCTGGGAAGGAATAGGGGGCAAGGAATAGGAGACGTTGTTGACAAAATATACAAATAGACTATCCGCATTAAAGAAAGATCAAGACAGATAAGGGGCGAGGTTAGGAATAATAGTATGGAGAAGAAAAATGCCACGAGGGGCAAGGCTTGACGCACCAGGGACATTACATCATGTAATAGTCAGGGGTATTGAGAGACGCAAGATTGTTGATGATGACAATGATCGAGAAAATTTTATATCCCGAATGGGCGAAATAGCAATAGATACAGACATAGCTATCTATGCATGGGTGCTGATGACCAATCACGCGCATATTTTACTCCGTAGCGGAAAAACAGGTTTGCCGACATTTATGCGTCGATTTCTTTCAGGTTATGCCACATCATACAACAGGAGACACAAACGATATGGACATTTGTTTCAAAATCGATACAAATCGATCATTTGTGAGGAAGATACATATTTTAAAGAGCTTGTACGGTATATTCATTTAAATCCATTGAGAGCTGTTATTGTTGAATCACTGCAAAAGCTTGACAATTACAAATGGTGTGGACATTCAGTTGTGATGAATCGTTGGAAGAAAGATTGGCATGATAGGGACTATGTTTTAAAGTGGTTTGGAAAGAAAGAGGGGGAAGCAAAGAAATCATACCGTGCCTTTGTTAAAAAAGGGATTGGCCAGGGAAGGAGGCTTGATCTGACAGGGGGCGGATTAATACGATCAATGGGAGGATGGTCGGTCGTAAAAGCCTTGAGAAAAAGTGGTGTTAAAGAAAAAGGTGATGCAAGAATACTTGGCAGCGGGGAATTTGTATCAGAATTGGTCAATCAGGCAGAAGAAAAAGTCAAATATCAGTTGCCAGCCAAAGATTTACAGAAATGTATCAAGGGAGAGATAGCGAAGCTATGTAAACAGGAAAAAATAAAAGTTTCTATGCTTCGATCAGGCAGTCGTCGAAGACCCTTGCCAAATATCAGAAAAGAGCTTACTGTAAAATTAGTAAATGAATATGGCGTCTCATTAGCTGAAACAGCAAGACAGTTAGGTGTGTCAACTTCGGGAATATCCCAACTGTTACGGAGAAATAAAAATGTATAATTTGTCAACAACGTCCTCGGTTCCATTCCCCTATTCCCCCCATAACGTCCCCGATTCCCCGAAATAGGATCAAAGATGAAAACGGAAGCGAAATAATAAAGGATGCCCGTGACCCTCATCATTATCTGAGCCGTCTTGGATTGCCTCATGAATAGATCGCGATGGCGGTGGTATTAGATCGAAGGATAAAAAGATGAGATAGGAGAGAAGGGAAAGGGCGGTTATGGCGGCTGAAAAGAAAAATAAAAGAACTAAACTGCAAATAACCGGCTTGATTTTGGGTCCCATCTTATTCTTTGTGATGTTATCCATCGACCTCGACCCTGAAAACCCTATAGTTTCCCGTATGGCTGCGGTGGCTATACTTATGGCTTCCTGGTGGATAACTGAAGCTGTTCCGCTTGCGGCTACCGCCCTTCTGCCTATGATACTTTATCCCCTGCTGGGCATTCTGGAAGGGAGAGCCACTGCTCCGACCTACTTCAATAGTACAATATTCCTATTCATAGGCGGCTTTATGATAGCTTTGACCATGGAGAAGTGGATTTTACACAAGCGGATTGCACTCTGGATCATACGTATTATCGGGGGAGGACCCTCCAGGATTGTTCTGGGGTTCATGGTGGCTGCAGCATTTTTATCAATGTGGATCTCGAATACCGCAACGGCGATTATGATGGTTCCGATTGGTTTGACAATCATATTGCAGATGGAAGCGAAATTCGGTCAAAAAGATACACACAACTTTACAATCGGTTTAATGCTTGGGATAGCTTATGCATGTTCAATGGGAGGTATCGCCACCCTTGTAGGGACACCCCCAAACCTTTCCTTTGCGCGAATATTTGAAATCATATTTCCAAGGGCGGCCCCCATTGCATTCGGCCAATGGATGATCATGGCATTTCCTTTAACGTTTGTTATGTCAGGTGTCATCTGGGTTTTACTCACAAAGGTATTTTACCGTGTCCCGGCTCACTTAAAGATGGATCGATCGATTATAAATAGCGAATACAAAGAGCTGGGCCCTATGAGTTATGAGGAAAAGGTTGTTTTTACAGTATTTTCCCTTACTGCGATTTTATGGGTGTTCAGGAAGAAGCTTATACTGGGTGTTTTAATGATACCTGGGTGGTCTCAACTCCTTCCCTATCCGGAATTGATCGACGACGGAACCGTGGCCATATTTATGGCAATAGTCCTATTTTTGATCCCTACTCGGAGCAAAGATGCCAAGAATTCCACAATCATGAGCGCTGATGTATTTAACAATATCCCTTGGAACATCGTGATTCTTTTTGGTGGAGGCTTTGCTCTGGCTAAGGGTTTTCAGGTAACCGGACTTTCGACGGTAATAGGTAATCATTTTGCCGGGTTGGCAGGCATGTCTCCTTTTTTTATGGTTAATATAATCTGCTTCTGCCTTACCTTTTTAACAGAGTTGACATCCAACACTGCCACCACGGAAATGATTCTTCCAATTCTGGCATCCGTGGCGATCGCTATGAAGACTAATCCTTTGATACTCATGATTCCGGCGACACTTTCCGCATCCTGTGCCTTTATGATGCCTGTCGCAACACCACCGAATGCTATTATTTTCGGTAGCGGCCGGATCAAAATAATAGAGATGGCCAGAATCGGGATATTAATCAATATAATTGGTGTGATAGTAATAACTACTCTCTTTTTTCTATGGGGAAGAGAGGCTTTTTTAATCGTCGGCAGTGGTTTGCCTGCCTGGGCGGTAAATTCTCAATAAGTTCGACCTGTGCAGTTGGGCAGGGTTACTGCTTGCCGGCTACTTGTTTTGTTTGCTTGTTATGAACTATGTTCAGGTAGAAGGCATAAGGCATAAGGGACATCAGGAAAAGCCGGTCAAGACCATGGGATGCTCTATACATACCATCTTATCGCACCGCCCAATAAGAGTGCAACCCCGGAAGTAACATACATCAGTCGAATCGCATCAAGAATATCTCCTGTGTCCTTTGGTTTTATATCCTCTCCCTTAACAGGAACAAACAACCTTTTTCCCCGGTAAAAGGTTATTCCTCCCAAAGCTATCCCCAGGGCGCCTGAAAATGCCGCCTCAGGGATACCGGCGTTGGGGCTGAATGACTTCTTCCCGTCTCTAACCATAGTAAAAAAGGAGATCCTTCCCCTTCTTTTGAGGATAGAGGCAGCCAGGGGAATCATAATGGCAGATATCCGCGCAGGAATAAAGTTAGCTAAGTCATCTATACGGGCTGAGGCCCACCCAAATCTGGCATACCTTTCATTCTTATAACCTACCATGGAATCCAGGGTATTCACTGCTTTAAAAGCAAGAGCCAAAGGCGCTCCACCTAAGAAGGCGAAAAAGAGAGGAGAGATTATACCATCCACGGTGTTTTCCGCAACGGTTTCAACGGTAGCCCGCACGATCTCATCCGTGTCAAGTTCTCCAGTGTCCCTTCCCACGATGCGTGAGAGTTTCTTTCTCGCCATGACTATGTCACCGGCTTCCAACGCCAGATATACCTCCTTCGCCTCTTTATCCAGATCGCGAATGGACAAGGCGGTATAGATGAGGAAAACCGTAACCGCTTCACCTAAAAAGGGATTGAGTTGAAAGACAATGGAAAGGATCTTTCCTGCCAGCATAAAAGTCCCCCCTACCAGGACGACCACCAGGACACATCCCGAAAGGTAGAGATTAAACGGAAGCTTACGCAAGATTCTTTCTAAAAACGTAATGGCCTGTCCCATGCCCTTTACCGGATGGGGCAGGAAGCGGGGATCCCCGATGAGGAGGTCTAGTATATACGCCAAAACAATATTTCCTGTCAACTTTCCTCCCCACTTTCTTCCCCTAACACATCCCTCAGGGCAGAAACCAACTGCATGTTCTCCTCCCTTCTTCTAACCGCTACACGGATGAATTGAGTGCCCAGTCCACGAAAGGTGGCGCAATCCCGAACGAGGATACCCTTGTTTCCCAGCTTTTCGGCAAGCAGGGTTGAGTTTATTCCACCCGTCTCCAACCGTGATAAGATAAAGTTAGCGCTTGACGGATAGGTCGTTATGCCCTTAATTTGCTTGAATTCCGAAAAAAGGTAATTCCGCTCATGAACCACATACCGCCGGGTCTCTTCAATATATACATGATCGTTTAATGCTTCCTTGGCTGCGATCTGTCCCATTACGTTTACCATCCAGGGGGGCTGTATTACTGAAATCTTCTCGATCAATCGCTTCTCCCCGACCAGATACCCCACCCGCAGGCCGGGCACACCAAAAAACTTGGTAAGAGACCTTAGAACGAGAAGATTTTCTCTCAAAACGGCCTCTCTTACCATGGTAAGGGAATCATGATCATCGACAAAATCAATAAATGCCTCATCCACAACCACATATACCCCCTTCTTTTCACATTGGGAGATCAAAAAAAGAAGGTCTTCCTTAACCACTACGGTTCCGGTAGGGTTATGGGGGGTGCAGATGAATATCATCTGCACATCCTTGAGGTTGCCGAGGATAGACTCCGGCTTCAAGGAAAACCCGTCAGCCGCCTCAAGTAGGAGAAACCGACACCTTGCCTGATTTATCCTCGCCGCATACTCGTATTCACTAAAGGTGGGGACAGGGATCAAAACCTCATGCGGGGTCAGGACGCGGGGAATCATATATATGAGATCACAGGATCCGTTTCCCATGATAATATTTTTGTTCTCAACGCCCAAGTGGGCGGCCACTTCCTCTCTCAGCCCTTCACAGTAAGGGTCTGGATAGTGAAGCGCCGCATCGATACTCTCCAAGAGGGCTTTCCGTACGCTCCCGGACAGGCCTAACGGGTTGATATTAGCGCTGAAATCTATGATCCGATCGCGATCTACTTCGTACTTTGAAGCGGCCACCGTCAAATTGCCGCCGTGAAAGGGTCTATCCATAATAATCACTGCGCCTCCGTCACGCGAATTACGGCCATACGCCGATCAGACATCTTATGCCTCCAAACACCTGAGTATACCGTTCACTATGGCAACCGCCACCGGGCTCCCCCCCTTTCGGCCCACGGCCGTGATGAACGGATAGGGTTTCGCTGATAGGGCCTCCTTTGACTCCACCGCGTTCACAAAACCGACAGGCACCCCTATTACAAGGTCAGGTCGAAACCTCCCCTCGTCGATGAGCTCCATCACCTTGTAGAGGGCGGTTGGCGCGTTACCTACGGCAACAACCCCTATGTCTTCATTGACGGCCCCCTCTATAGCCACCTCAGCCCTTGTCTTTCCTTCTTTTATCGCAGCCTCTCCTACCTCTGCGATCCGGGAGATGATATCTCCCCCAAACCGTTTGAGCCGCTGTCTGTTTATCCCGGAGGCAACCATATTCACATCCACAAGTATGTTCTTCCCACTCTCCAGCGCTTTTACGCCCGCCTCTATCGCCTTGGGATGAAACCTCAGGGTGTCCTCGAAATCGAAGTCCGCTGTAGCATGGATGACCCGCATTACAATGGGAAGCTCTGAATCCGAGAATCCACTCCCTTTCATCTCGGAACCGATGATCTCAAAGCTCCGCTTCTCGATGTCCGCTCCCTTATCCATATAAACCTCCTTTGTCACGGCCTTCCTTCACAGAATGTCACAAACTTCTCGCCAATACAACGGTTACTTTTGAAATGGATATGAAGATAGCTTGCGAAGGTGTTCGCCACCCTGTAACCTCCACCACCTGAATCCACGAGACGGTATGTCTTCTCCGCGTTTCCAGGACAAGCCAATAGCTCTGAATAGTGAAATTCATGCCCCCTTGCCCTATCCCCCTTATCCCCGAGTATCGTCCCCCGGGTAAATTCAATCTCTCTGTAGCCCAGCCTGAGACGCCTTCCAGTCATCCTGGCCTTTGTGGCAAATACGCCTGCCATCTCGAAGAAATCATTACCGGGATCGTAAATCCCTTCGGTAAGATACATGAACCCGCCGCATTCCGCATAGACCGGGCCTCCCGTCATTGCCCACTCCCTTATGGCCCATATCATCGATCTGTTCTCCGACAGTCTCCGTGCATAGAGTTCAGGATAACCACCCCCAAGGTATATGCTGTCTATATCGGGAGGGAGCGCCTCATCGCGGAGCGGACTGAAGAAGATAATCTCGGCACCGGCGGTCCGCAGTATGTCAAAATTCTCCTGGTAATAGAACCAGAAGGCATCGTCGAGGGCCACAGCAATACGGATACGAGGGGACGGCGACATACGGGGCGCAGCAGATGACACTTCAGGATCCGTTTGACCCTCGTCCCTTATACTCATGCGGAGAAGACCTTCCATATCTATGTGGCTATTTATAATCCCGGCAAGGTTATCAAGTATCTCAGGCAGGTCTCCCTTCTCCCCGGAGGAGACAAGGCCCAGGTGACGCTCGGGTATTGAGATCCCCGGATCTCTCGGGACATAACCGAG
>JAUXHQ010000119.1 GCA_030621455.1 Deltaproteobacteria bacterium | reverse complement strand
AGTAAGGACCAGGTCTATCTCGAAGTTCTTCAACGCGAAGTCGATGACGTTATCAATAAAACAAAGGCTGTTGTTGAAAAGGCCTCATCTCCCGTGGAGAAGTTCAGGGCCTTTGTTCTTGCAAAGTTTCGTAATATGAAGGGGGCTGTAAACATCATAAACCTTGCACGGGAAGGGACTGATAGATTAATGCCAAAGGCTTGCAGTATTCGCGATGGCCTATTTGAAAAAGAGGTGGAGATGATCTATTCGATCTTCGAGCTTGGCGTAAGGGAGGGGGTTTTCCGGATTAGTGACACTGCACTGGCGGCGAGGGCGATCGGCTTTGCACTCAGAGGGTTTGAACTCACCTGGCTGGTGGAAGAGAGGACTGAGCGAATCGAGCTCTATCTTGACGGACTTATGGATGGCCTCTTTAGCGGGATTCTCATCCCTAAGTCATAGCACCATAAGGAAAAGAGGCCGGCAAGGGGCATGAGAGAGAACGGAAGGGCTAAGTAAACAATACATTCAAAAGCACAGGATGAGCGCCATGGGGGACAAAAAAGCAAAGAAGGGTATACTTATAGCAATTGTGCTGATCATGGTTTTTGCATCCATTACACTGGTAAACGGAGTCAGATTTTTTACCCGGAGAACTGTGGACGAGACGAGAGCTGAAAGAATACCGGTGCAGGTCATGGAAGCGAGATTTGCGAACCTGAAATGGACACTGGAACAGATGGGTGATATCAGGCCCATGATTGAGGTCGATGTTTACCCAAAAGTGCCCGGCAAGATTATTGAGAGGCTCTTGGTGGAAAAAGGAGACTTTGTAAAGAAGGGGACAGTCATCGCTGCCCTGGAAGACGACGTCATAAAGGCACAGCTTGAAGAGGCCAGGGCCACTGTTGATTCGGCAAAGGCAAGCCTGAAACAGGTCGAGGCAAATCTGGAAGTGATAGAGAAAGACCGCCTCCGTCTCGAGAACCTATACAAAAAAAGGGCCATAGCCACACAGAGACTTGATCACATAGAGGCCGAACACAAGGCTATGCTGGCGGCAAGGAACCTCGCTGAAGCCCAGGTGAAGAGAGCGGAGGCCGGCCTCAAACAGCTCGGAATCCTCCATAAAGATCACCAGATCTATGCCCCCATCAATGGCTTTGTTTCTGCCCGGCATGCAGATCGTGGAGCAATGTCAAGCCTACTACAGCCAATAATTCGTATCTCAAACGAGAAGAAACTTAAGGTTGTAACTACGGTCACTGAGAGAGACTTCCCCAATATCGGAAAGGGGATGAAGGCCGAGATGAGAGTCGATGCCTTTCCGGATAAGGTCTTTACAGGATGCATATCAGTAGTAAACCCTACTATCGATCCCGCTACCCGAACAGGTGAGATAGAAATCAATATTCCAAACAGAGAACTGGTTCTCAGTTCAGGGATGTTTGCACATATAGTGATCCACCTGGGGGAAAGGAGAGCTCTGGTAATTTCCAGGGATGCCCTCAATAAGCTTCCGGGCACCGGGAATTACTATGTCTATGTGGTGAAAGACGGGAAGGCGGTCTTGAAAAACGTCAGAACCGGCCTTGGTGATGACAATAATGTCGAGATAATTAAGGGATTGAAAGCTGGGGAAAAGGTGGTGGTAAGAGGACAAAACAGGTTGAAGGACGGTAGTCCTGTTGCGATCGAGAATCAGGGAACAAAGTTAGACGTTGAGGGGAAGGTCGAAGGATGAGGCTACCGGACTTTTCAGTAAAACAACCTGTGGCAACCTTGATGCTCTTCTCTGCAATAATCCTGATAGGGATAGTTTCGCTTACGAGACTCAATATCGATATGTTTCCGGATGTAGACCCCCCTGTGGTTTCCATCCTCACTGCATGGCCGGGCGCCAGCGCCTCGGACGTCGAGACCGAGGTTACACAGGTTATCGAGAACCAGGTAAACGGCGTGAATAACCTGGACACCCTCACATCGAAGTCAATGGACAACCTCTCTGTGGTCATGTGCAAATTTGACTGGGGCACCAACCTCGATGTGGCAACCAACGATATAAGGGATAACCTCGATCTCGCCATAAGAGACCTGCCCGGCGATATAGAGCTACCTATGCTTTACAAGTTCAGCAGCGCCACGGCCCCTGTTATGTTTTTGACGATCAGCGCGGAGAAGAGCTGGCCCAGGCTATATCATCTGGTCGACAAGCAGATTTCCGACGAATTGAAAAGGGTCCCGGGGGTTGGAGCCACCATGCTCTACGGTGGGTTAAGGCGGCGAATCAATGTCTACTTTGACCTGAAGAAGGTAGAGGGGTTTCATCTCTCGTTACAGGATATCAACCGGGTACTTGCCGCGGAAAACCTGAGCATACCATCGGGCAGTATCAAGTCAGGTCTCAGGGAATATTTTGTTCGTGTCCCTGCTCGATACAAAACACTGGAGGAGATGCGCGACACTGTGATAGCTTATCACCAAGGCCGTCCGGTTTATCTTCGTGACGTGGCGGACGTATCCGATTCGTACAAGCCGGCAGAGATAAACGGCTGGGGAGACGGGAAGAAGGCCATCGTACTCGTGTTACAGAAGCAGACAGGCAAGAATACGGTGGCTGTTATCAATGGCGCAAGGAAGAGGCTGGAAATGATCAAAAAGACCCTTCCATCCGACGTGACGATAAATCTCGTAACGGACAACTCGGAAGATATCCTCCGTTCAATAAGAAACCTTCGAGATACACTGTATCAATCGATCTTCTTTGTGATACTCGTTACACTCGTCTTCCTGAGGAGATTGCGCACAGCTGTTATTGTTGCTTTCACAATCCCCTTTTCATTGATTATTTCCTTTAGCCTCCTTGACCTGGCCGGATATACGATCAACGTGGTTTCTCTGATGTCTCTTGCCATCGCATCGGGAATGGTGGTGGACAACGGTATTGTGGTATTGGAGAATATCGTCCGCCATATAGACCTCCGGGGACGACCGAAAACCAGTGCAATCTTCGGAGCAAGTGAGATGGGTATGCCCATCATCGCCTCTACCATGACCACGGTAGTGGTTTTCGTGCCTTTGATGTTTATTACCGGTCTTGCGGGTATCTTTTTCAAACAGCTAGGTTTCGTCGTTGTGGTGACGCTTCTGGCGTCTCTCTTCACCTCCCTGAGTATGACCCCTATGCTGGCCTCCAGGTGGGTGGTACACACACCGGAAACCCTTAAGAAAAGGGAGGGCTTCGCGGGCAGATTCTATGCGCTCACAGAGAAGTGGTTTGAGACACTGGAAAACGTATACTCTAACAACCTTAACTGGGCGCTCAAACATAGAAAAACCGTCATAGTTCTTGTCATCTCAATATTCTTGAGCAGTATCTCTCTCATCCCTTTCCTTTCCACATCATTTATACCGAAGGTCGATTCAGGCATCGTGGATGTGAGTTTCCGACTTCCCGAGGGAACACGGATAGAGGAGACGGATCGTGTCCTTGAGAGGATGTTAAAGGTGATGGATGAGGTAATAAGACCTGAGGAGTTCAGGCACTCTTGGGCCGTTGACGGTCAGACCGAAGAGGGGTTCGGTGTGGCCGTTGGTTTTGACGAGGGGCCGAATGTCGGGCGGGTGGGGTTTAAACTCGTGGACAGTGACAAGAGGGAACGGAGCGCAGCCGATATAGCCAACCTTTTGAGAAAGGGTGTAGAAAGGATACCCGGGATAACAAAGCTCAAGGTTATGGCAGCGGACCCTACCGTTACTATGCTGATGGGCAGCACCAAGCCTGTAACCGTGGAAATTCAGGGCGCTGACCTCGACCTCTGTATGGAGTTTGCCGGAATGCTAGAGGTCGCGATGAAGAAGATTCCAGGACTGGTGGATATATCCATAAGCCAGAAAGACCCAAGGCCGGAGCTCTGGGTGCAGGTAGACAGGAGAAAGGCCTCTTCCCTGGGGCTGAATGTCGCCCTCATAGCAGGGACGCTACGCAACTACCTCTATGGCATAGAGGCTACGCAGCTTCGCGATGCCGGGGACAGCTACGATATATTTACCCGCCTTCGCGGAGAAGATAAAGACAGGTTGAAGAACCTTTCCAATGCCCCCATCTTCACACCCGACGGAAGGATGGTAAGGCTGGGGAATGTGGCAAGAATCGTCGAGGGAGAAGGCCCGATAGAGATCGAGAGAAAGAATCGCCAGACGATCGTCAAGGTAGAAGCAGACACATATAAACGGTCCCTCGGAGATGTGACACGGGATGTCAAGGCCGTACTAAAAGATATGGGCACACCTGACGGCATAAGTGTGACTTTTGGCGGTGAGATAGAGGAACAGGGAAAGGCATTCCGTGATCTCATACTATTGCTGATTCTCGGGATCACCCTCGTCTACATGGTGATGGCGGCATTATACGGTAACCTGAGAGACCCCTTCATCATCATGTTCTCCGTTCCTTTTGCTTTTTGCGGGGTCATATATGCCTTTTACTTCACAGGCACCACCCTGGGGCTCATATCATTCATGGGGGTCGTTATGTTGATGGGCATTGTGGTGAATAACGCCATAGTTCTTCTCGATTATATCCACCTCCTCCAGAAAAGGGGTGAGCCCTTGCTTGAAGCGATTACCGGGGCATGCAAGACCCGGCTGAGGCCCGTATTAATGACCACCCTCACCACCTTTTTCGGGATGCTCCCCATGGCTGTTTCGAGAAAGACGGGTGCGGAGGTGTGGAATTCCCTGGGGATAACGATGGTGGGGGGGCTTTTTGTTTCCGCTCTGGTCACCCTGATCCTCGTCCCCACGATCTACTATATGTTTGAAAGTAGGAAGGAGAAACCTTGAGGCAGAACATGAAAATGTTCTTTATGACATACGATGCGGATTTCGATGAGGATGTGATGTCGGCCCTCACTGACTGCAGTGTTACTGCTTACACCAAATGGGATCGCGTACTTGGCAGTGGGAAGAAATCAGACCCGAAACTCGATCACGCGGTGTGGCCAGGGTTTAACTGTTCCATAGTTGTCGCAGTTGAAGATGATCTTGCAGACGAGCTTTGGGACGCAATGGAGAGGCTATCGGGAGAACTTGGGGGCACGGGTTTCAAGGTCTTTGAGCTGCCCATATTGCGGATGTTGTAGTAGCTTGATAGTATAGGAAATCCCATTTTTTAGTCAATTATATCAATTAGTTCTTGACTATGTGTGCTAATCACTCACAGCTGGTAAACTGGTAAGCCATTAAGCTAATAAGCCAAACAGACTTAACGGCTTAACAGCTAACAGCCAGCAGCTCGCCCGAAGGGCGCTAGCTTAAACGATAATTTCAGTGTGTTCCTAACCCGAAGTTGCTCCTAACCCGCTTCATATCCTTTGTTCTTGGCAGGGCATTGATTCCGCTCCGGCTTGTATAAGGTATTCCCAGACTTTCGCTGATTTCGCAGAGGACCTCTGCTGTCTTCATTCCTATAGATATACAGTCCAGTATAGGCACGTTATCTTCCTCAATCCTTACCATATCCGTCAACGTACAAAGTGGACCGAGTCCGTTGCAGCCGACAATTACCACATTGGCCCCATCGGCTACACACTCCCTGGCCCTTTCATGAATGTCCTGGGCCACGAGTAGGGGGTCCTCCATCCCTTTCGTAAACACATCAAAACTTGATGTTTTGATCAACCTTATGGGCTTGGTTATGACCCGGTGCTGCATGCCATGAAGTATGATCGCATCTTCCAAATCCGGGACCACGGAAGGCTCATTTAGGGTGACTACGGCAAACCGGCGTCCCAGGAGGCAGGCATAAAGCATGGAGGCTTCGGCTATGCCTATTACCGGAATATCTACCGTTGCCCTCGCCTCCTTCACACCAGGATCTGCATAGCACCCCACTACCACAGCGTCGAACCCTTCTTTTTCGGCCTCGATGGCCCTCTCGACAATCGATCTCTTATTGAGAAAGGCAAAATACGGATGGAGATCGAATCCTCTCGTAAGTCCTGGCTCCACCGACTTTATCACGATGTCGGTATCCGTGCGGAGCACCTTCTCTGCGGTTCTTTTCAGAATGTCAAGATAAGGACCGCTTATTCTTTCCTCGCTGATGTTGACATAACAGAGTTTCATCTCTACCTCTCTTTCTATTGCTCCGATACTCAAGTCACCCGTCCAAGTAAGCCAACAATCGGAGTTATATATGGCACCTATGGCAAGTAAGAAAAGACAAGAAATAAGAGCTGCCCTTTTAAAGAACCTGAGTATGGCAAAATGCGAGATAGATGTCAAGCCATTACCAGTTTTCCCTAGTTGTTCCCATTGAAGATGATCAGGCAGATGAATTTTGGGGCGATGTGGAGAGGCTGTCGGAAGAACTGGGGCATGCCCATACTGCG
>JAUXHQ010000200.1 GCA_030621455.1 Deltaproteobacteria bacterium | reverse complement strand
AGCAAAAACCCAAATACCTTTGTGCTCTTTCATCCAATCCCTCCTAAATCTTATGCTTCGGGGAGAACTTTGTCGGCCCGCAGCTTCTGAAACAACTGTTTCGCAATATCGGAAGGTTCGCCGCTCAACATCTCCCCCTTGCGCTTCAACTCTATGGTCTTTACATCAGAGACCTGTGTGGGAGACCCGGGAAGACCTAACCTGCTTTTGTCAGCCCCTACATCTTCCGCTGTCCAACAGTCTATCTTCCTCTCCTGGATCCATACAGCCCCCCATATCGTGGGAACCCGGGGCTCGTTTATATCCTTCTCTACTGCCAAGACCACGGGCATCTTCACCTCTACGTCTATATATCCAAACTCAATGTGGAACTTGGCCCTCAGGGTATCATCGTCCATCAGATCAATCTTGCTCACATGGGTGACGTGCTGCATATCCAAAAACTCGGCTACCTGAGGACCTACCTGACCTGTGCTCCCGTCAAGACTCTCGTTTCCCAGGAAAATAAGATCAGCTCCACCCAGCTTCTTTATGCCTTCAGCCAGGGCATAAGCGGTAGCCAATGTGTCCGCCCCTGCAAATTCCCTGTCACTGAGAAGAACCCCTTCGTCGGCGCCCAGAACGATCCCCCACTCCAGGATCTCCTCTGTGCCCGGAGGCCCCATGCTTATCACTGTAACCTTCCCACCCCTGGCCTCTCTTATGCGCAAGGCCTCTTCCAAAGCGCTCTTTTCCACAGCGCCCAACTCGATGGGAATCCCCCTGCGGCGAAGGGTCTTGGTCTTGGGGTCGAGACTGATCTTCTCCCAAAACCTCTGATCCGGCGCCGGCTTGATGCATACTATAGAATTTAACGGCCTCATCTCCCCCCCCCTTTACGTCTGATCTCATCTAAACAAATGTATCCATCTCCCACTCGCCAAACACGCCTCTCAAGACGTCGACCTGTTCTTGAAGGGTGGCATATTCCTTTGCCAAATCTATAAAGAGAGGCATCAAAATCACTTCTTCTTTTTTTGCGGCCTTTTCCAGTTCCCCCAGAAGTCTGGTCACCTCCCGGTTGTTTCTCGTACGCTTCACTTCGGCCAGGTTAGCCTTCTGCAATTTTTCCGACTCATACCTCTTCTCCTCGTCATACGGGTGCTCGACAATCTTACTCGTGGTCACATCAAGCTCATAATCCGCTGTAAAACAATTGACACCTACGATCAGCTCATCTCCCCTCTCTACCTTGGCCTGACGATCAGCGGCGCTCCTTGCTGTCTCCCGCTGCATATAACCGGTCTCAATGGCCCTTACGGCGCCCCCCATATCATCGATCTTCTTCATCCCTTCCCACCCGGCTTCTTCCATCTTATTGGTGAGAGACTCCATGAAATAGGAACCGGCAAATGGGTCTATTACATCACACATCTTAGTCTCGTACATTACGATTCGCGTTGCATCCTCTGCTAACTGCCTTGCCTCGAGGCTCCACCCCAGCCCCAATGGCTCGTCATATGGCGGGAAAGCCGCCGGCGGTCCTCCGGACATGATGCCGGCCATGGCCCCTACAACCGTCCGGCTTAGATTATTGAGGGCACGCTGCTTTGTCGTGGCGCTACAGCCTATATGGGCAAACATTGGAACACGGATTCGCATGCTGTCCTCGTTCTTGGCGCCGAACCTTTCCTTTAAGATCTTTGCCCACATCCTTCTGACTGCCCTGTGAAATGCAATCTCATCGTAGACTTGCATACTCCCACCGAACCCGTTGAACGTAAACTTGGGAGCAAAGGCATCTATATCGACCCCAGCGTTAACGCCTTCTTGCAGGTAGGCTGCGCCTATTGACATACTGAAACCCAGCTCCTGCTCCCTTGTGCATCCTGCCTCGCGAATATGATACCCACCTATACTTGTTATATTTACACCGGGCAGGTTCTCCGTAAAGAAGACGATGCTGTCTCTAAACATCCTCATGGAAGGCGTCGGAGGGAATATGTAGGTGCCACGGGACACGAATTCCTTTAATATGTCGTTCTGGGGCGTGCACTTCAACTTGGCCATGGGTATGCCCCTCTTTTCCGCGAGGGCAATATACATGGCGATCATGATATTCGCGGCAGCATTCATGGTGATATTCGTGGCGATCCTGTCAACATCCTGATCACCCGTAAATGCTTCATATATGACCTCGAAGTCCCTCAGGGTATCGATCGCCACACCGACCTTGCCCACCTCTCCTTCAACCATCTCGGTGTCCGAATCATACCCGCACTGGGTAGGCAGATCCAGCGCCAGGTTAGGACCGCCCAGCCAGTTCAGCTTCCTCATATGCTCGTAGTAATCTCTCGTGTCCTCAGGGGTGCCGTAACCGGAATACTGGCCTGCCCTCTTCAACCCGCCGGCCTTTGCGCCTCTTTTGATCGCAGGCACCAAATTTACAGGATAGGGTGCGGTTGTAAACGGGTACTGCCCAGGAAAACCGACATCCCGCTCAAAGTCAAAACCTTCAGTTTCCAAAGGTGTGTGGAACTCTGTCATCCTGTCCGCCATCCTGAACCTCTTGGCCGCAGGCTTCAATACCTTTTCTTCCCACTCTTTCCTATCCTCTTTTATCTTGTCTAATTTGTCCTTGTCCATAATAGATCTACCTCCTCATTAGTTGACATCTTCGAAATCTCACCGCAGAGAAACCACTCGATATCACTAGGTTGATCGAGAGGCTATCACGTTTGTTTACGTACGTTGCTTCTGATATACTCCGCTATATCCTTTGTCATAGCCCCTGAAGTAAAGATCTCGGCAATGCCTTTCTCCTTGAGTATAGGGATATGGTCCTCAGGTATAACGCCACCACCTATAACCAAGACATCTCCTGCGTCCTGTTCCCTCAGGAGTTCTACAACCTTGGGGAAAAAGGTCAGGTGTGCCCCGGAAAGACAGCTCATTCCCACAACATCAACGTCCTCCTGAAGGGCGGTGTTCGCAATCTGTTTTGCTGACTGTCTCCTCCCCGTGTAGATCACTTCCATACCTTGATCCCTCAAACCAAAGGATAGGACCTTTGCGCCACGATCATGTCCGTCCAACCCCGGTTTTGCTACTAATACCTTTATCTTCCTTTCCTGCGCCATGTTAAATACCTCCTCAATAATGTTATTAAAAGCAAGACTTACGCCTAATCATAGATTGTTTGACATTCAAGGACCTCTACCGGAATGCCTGTCTCCCTCTCTATATCCAGGTATACCCTTCCCGTCAAATCCCTTCCCCACCCACCCAGGTTGAAGGGTGAAGATGGGATTACCACCAGTTCGGGTCTTGTCCCAGTCGAGCTTATATAATCCCTCAAATAATCAATGTAATCCTCAACTACCAGCAGATCACCCATACAGATATTACCCCCGAAAAACCGGTTTGGAGGAACACGGATCTCAAGACTAAAGTCCCCGCCTCCAAAAAACAGGGATTCACTGATGATCTGCTCCAGTAATGGCTTAACAAGGAGTGACGTGAGTAGTAAAATATTCTTTGCCTTCTTTTCTTTTATGAGCTCTTGTAATGACTCCAAATATCCTGCCCTGAGACCTGCACCCATGAAGACTGTCCCGAGATGCGTATCCACCTCCTTTGAATACGGGTATGAAACCCTCCCCAAGTCAAGCAATAATTCCAATCTGTGCCCTTTCCTCAAGACCTCAACGGCCACGGACCCTACACCGCTTGTCTGTAAAACAGAAAAAAGGCCCCTGGCTGCCGGTCTATTGCGCATCAAGTTGCCGCCGACCCTTGTTATTATGTCACCCCTTTGCAGACCGCAGTAGTACGCTGGGGAGCCCCTGACTGTCCCGATAATCTCCGGCACGTTCCTCTTCCGGCAAAAGAGGCCCTCTTCATATACAGCCGGTCTGACTACTATGGGTACTTCGTGTTGAGGCCTTATATCCCTGACCTTTCCGGTAACCGTCTCCCATATAGATGCGTGGTTGAAGGGTGCCTTTCCCGAGAAGTACCTGGAATAGCCCGGCAGACAGATCTGTACAAGATGAGCGAGGTTTTCATCAGCATAGTGAACCGTCTTTTCCATGTCATCCAGCATCTCCCCGATGGACACATCAGGCCAGGGCACAATAGCTATATCATAGACAATACCCGCTTTCCTAAGCAGAGGCAGTGCGTTGATCGCCACTTCCGGATTCCTGTCACGCATCAACTGATGTCTCCTGGTGGGCGAAGAGCTGTGTAAAGCGATATCCAGGTGAAGTGGACCGAACCCGGAAAGGTAGTCAATCATCTCCGATGTAAGGGTGGTGCCGTTGGTGGACATTCTTATGAGCCTGCCGGTTTTCTGTCGAATCCCTTCCAGTACATCTCTGAAACGGGGATGAATGAATGCTTCGAAGCAGGTTCCC
>JAUXHQ010000085.1 GCA_030621455.1 Deltaproteobacteria bacterium | reverse complement strand
ACTTAATCTATTTGCAATCCTTTCTTGAAGACAAAATGGGGTCAAGTCGAAAGAAAGTGTCTAACCCCTTTGTACGACCCCATTAGTCCTATGGATTCAGCTTACCGGAGCAGTACTTGCAATATATCGCATCTGTTTCGTGTCCTTCCATCATGCATTCGGGGCAAACCTGCGTTGTTATCTTCTTCTCAGAAGCACGGGTAAGTTCCACTGTCACAATCCCGGTCGGTACTGCAATAATACCGTAACCCAGAATCATAATCATTGCAGCCAATGCTTGACCGATATTGGTTTTCGGCGAAATATCCCCATAACCGACCGTTGTGAGGGTTACAACAGACCAGTATATACTTCTAGGGATACTCGTAAATCCGTTTTCCTCTCCTTCTATGAGGTACATGAGAGATCCAAAAATCACCACCAATGTCATTACAGTGAATAGAAAAACGGTTATTTTCCGGCTGCTCGCCCGCAATGCTTGGATAAGAGTTTTTGCCTCACCGATATATTGAACCAATTTAAACACGCGAAAAATACGCAGAACTCTTAGCACTCTGATAACTACCAGGTAATGGCTGCCCGGAACAATCAGGCTTATGTATACCGGGAGGATTGACATTAGGTCCACAATGCCGAAAAAGCCGGTGACGTACCGTATGGGTCGAGTGACACATGAAATTCGCAGGACATATTCAATGGTAAATAAAATGGTGAAAAACCATTCGAGGGCATATAAGATATTACCGTAGTCTTTTCTGATTCCTCCCACGCTATCCAAAAGAACAGCGAGCACACTCAGCGCTATTGCGGCAATCAATATGACATCGAATAATTTCCCTGACTTTGTATCCGCCTCAAAAATAATTTCGTAAAGAATGACTTGCCACCTTCGGCGAGGCGTAATGTTGCCCTCCATGTTCATATATGTCCCTCGTTCTCTATGACTTGCCTTTCAAATATTGTTGCCTCCTGACGGCATCCTTCATTTCTCGGTCTAGACTTTTCAAGGATGCGGCTACCAATAGACAAATTCTGTGCTGATGAAAATTGCCCCTCACATGTCTTTTAGGTGTCAGGTGTCAGGAAAGAGAAACACGATGCCCTCCTGACTTCCGGAAATGTTTGAACCTATGCAATTTAGATAAGGTGTGAGATTATTAGCAAATCCATTTCACCGCCGAGTCGCAGAGGACGTTGAGATTAATTATACATCTCAGTCGTTCTTCTTGCCAGCGTCCTCCTTGTCCGCCATAAATCCGGTGGAGATTGCTAAAGCCATAGCACAGTGGGTCATTTTATAAAGAAGATTGTGAATTATGGGAGAGGCGTACTCAGGGCATTAGCCAGGCTAAACCTTTACCAGCCTTACCCTCGTATCATTGAAAGAGGCATTTGCCCCGATCTTGTCTTGGAGGCACACGTCCTTTAAGGAAGGGTCTAGTCTCAACAGGGGGGTTAGAGGGATTCCGGCGCCTCTGGCAGGGTCGTTCCCCACGTCTTTCCCGTCGATCTCCACGGGAACGGCTCCGACACCCCATCGTCCAAATCCATTGGGGATGCCTACCACGCCGGGCCTGATGCCTTCCCTGACCGCAGCCTTTCCAATGATCCCCTTTGAACTGGGTGACTCTATCTTAATATTGTCGTGGTTCTTTATGCCAAGCGCATTTGCATCCGTTGGGTTGATGATGACATAATTTTCCGGGAGAATCTCCAGGAGCCACCTGTCCATAGCTGTCCTCATCCTTGAATCGAAGGCAAACCTGTAAGTTACCAAATGTAGAGGATATGAGCCATCATCTAATTCTTTGCCATCTGTGTCGAGGATAGGCTCATATTTTGGGAGCCCGTCAAAAGGCCGGCCTGTGATGGAGTCCTTTGTTTTGGCCAGGTTTTCATTATAAATCCGGCAGAGGCCCCCATACACACGACGGGGACGATCGCCTTTGTACGACTTATCGTAGGGTTCAAACCTCCCTCCCCTCGACAGGGCGTAAGCGATACGCTCTTTTTCCGTAAGCCCTGGTACTCTTGAGCCTGTATCGTTTCTTACAATATTGGCAATGGCCCTTCTATAGAAGTCCCATGCGTTATTCAACGGTTGACCCATGCCAAAGGCATTATCTCCGAAGCCGGGCAGGCGCAGCTCTTTTGCCAGTCGGATGAGTATATCCTCCATCAACATGTTGGTGGGGACCAGAGGCTTATATGCCCCTGTCTTGGGATCTATATTGCCGACAACAGGCCTTCTTATGCCGATCGTCTTGCTGGTAACGGCCGGTGGCACACTGCACAGATCCCACCTCTCGAGATAGGTTGTGTCAGGCAGGATATAGTCCGCAAACCAATTGGTTTCCGTAACCGAGGTGTCTATGGCTATGAGAAGCGGGACTTTTCTTGTGTCCTGAAGTACGCGACCGACTGTGTCTCTCATGGATGGAGCCGAGTAGGAAGGGTTGGCCCGGTAAAGGAGCAAGGCCTTAATGGGGTATGGGTATCCGTCCGCTATGCTAGGGATGACCTCCTGGAAGTTACCCCTTGATGAGGCAAAGGGAAACCACGGTCTCTTTGAAGGGTACCCTTTGTGTCTGAATTCCGTTGTGTCTTGATATCTGTGCCCGGCCCTGTCGATCCGTATGCCGGACAACCTGGGTCCGTATTTTACTGTTTGGAGATCACGCAGGCCTCTCTTCACAGCGAGGGGGTCCCAGTGGTCCGCCCCGAGGATGAGGCCACCTTTTGTGTCTATATTTCCGATAAGGAAATTCAATGCTATAATTGTTCTGGCAGTATAAGTGCCGTTGCTGTGCTGGACGGCGCCGCCGTAAAAGTCCGCGACCGCCTTCTTGCCGTATGATGTAAATTCCCTGGCCAGTTTTTCAATTACCAGGGGTTCAACGCCGCATATCTCCGAATACCCTTTTATGTCCTTTTCATATACCCTTTCTTTTAAGAGCTGAAAAACAGACTTACACTGGATGTTGTTGACCCAAACCTTGACCTCCAGTTGACCGCTATTTACCCTGTCAAAGATCTCAGGACCTCCTTTGGACCAGACTACGAACTTGTCACCATAGCCCTCTAACCCTGCATCCTTGGCCCTCAGGAACTCCATGTTATCCGTTCGGACGAGATACGAGGCATTCGTCCAGCTTTTCTCTCCATCTCCCGCAGCCGCTGCCTTTGTAGTGTTCTGTAGAAACCTCGAATTATACGTCCTGTTGTCTATGATCCATCTCATCATGCCGAGTGCCAGTGCAGCATCAGTACATGGCTTTATGGGGATCCACTGGTCCGCCATTGAAGCGGAACTCGACAACCTTGGGTCCACAACGACCCACTTGAGAATCCCATACTTGTCTTTGAACGCTTTACTGTAGCCCTCTTGCTGGAGGGATTCGGATCCCCCTTCAGCTCCCACCTTTGCCTTCAGTATCTTCCTTACGACGGTTTGAACGGGAATGCTCGATTCCAGAGGTGATGACCCGAAAAAGATGAGGAACCGCGCGTTGAGGAGGTCGGGTCGTAAATTATCATGCCTGTCATCGAGACTAAGTCTGAAACCTGTACTGTAACTCGATTGCCTTATGCTCGTGTCGTCGGTTTCCCCGTTTATTGAACCATAGGCGTTCATGAACCGCGATATGAATATCCTGCTTCCGAGGTCCAAGCTTTCGCTGAGGAATACAAACTGATTGGCCTTGGCCCCTAGCTCTCGAGCGGTATTCTCTATAGGGCTTCTCAGATCCCTGATCTCCCGGAGACCTTCCACCTTGCCCGCTCCGAAGAGGTCTCCCCCCTCCATAATCTCCTTAATAGCCTTGTCCCACGTAATCGTCTTCCACTTGCCCGAACCCCGCGGACCTACCCTCTTTAGGGGCCCTTTGATTCGGTAGGGATCGTATAGGGTCTGGATGCCTGCCTGGCCTTTAACACATAAAGACCCCTTGTAGCTAATCGCATCGTCTGTACCGGTATTGTATGGGATGTGCGGCTCCATGGAATTCGGGTGATAGGGGTTCCCGTCGAGCTTAACCACCGCGCCCTCCCTGATCCTTGCCCTGATCCCGCAGTTACCCTCACACATCCGGCAGACACTGTATACACTCTCTATCCCTTCCGTGGTCTCTAAAGGATCTGAAGCTGCGGCCCCCATTATATACGGCGGCACCTCTCCCTCTGTTTCGAACAGATGACATCCGCTGAAACATGCGGTCCCACCCAAAATCGCCGCTGCTCTCATAAACTCACGTCTCGTCAGGTTCATCTGTAAGGTCCTCCAAAGGCATCTTAGCGGGTCTAGCTCAACGGTATCTCAAACCCTATAAACACGAGGGAGTATCTCATAAGGAATACGCCGCCAATAACGAGGATAGCGCTCAGTGCAACCCAGACCTTGTTTCGCCGGGTCATGGGAAAGATCAGGAGAAATAGGGGGATCAGCATCCCTAAAACGAGCTCTCCCCACAGGTACAAGGGATCATGAAAGGCGGTGATGATAGCGGCAAGTCCGTCAGCATTTGAAAGCCCCAGGGTAAGCGCGAAGGACAAGACCCAGAAAAAATCCATGATTATGATGCCGATCATCATATTATAGAGGTCGGAGAATACACCCTCATCTAGTTTCTTCTTCGAAAATCTGTTCATAACAAATGCGACAACCACGAGTAGTGCGACACCCGAGAGGATCGCAGAGGTCAAAAAGTAACCGGGCATCAACGCGGAATGCCACCAAGCCCTGCCCCTGACCAGGGCAAATGCAAATCCCGTATATGCATGTACAGATACTGCCAGAGGCACGGTAATCGTCCCCATTACCCTCATCATCTTTTCATTCTTCACAAAGATGAACCAGATATAGACCATATTGCCTACTGGGTAGAGGGTAAGCAACCAGGTACCGTAAGAAAGGGCTGCGGTTGTATTAAAATAAGAAGGTACGAGTGTATGCCAGAACCGCAACGGTTGATGGAGGTCAAATATGAGACACGCAGGCGCGATTAGAAGGAGTACGAAGGATGTCACTGCTGCGGGGAATGCCAATGGTTTGTATTTCTTTATACCAAATACCGTGTACAGGGAGGAAAGGATGAAAGAACCGGCGCTCAAACCGGTAAAATAGAAGTAGAGCGGTATGTAAACCTTCCATGGACATTCGTGGGGAACGTTATAGAGTACACTTAGATCCAAGGTTGCCTCTCACTTACTACACAAGATTATTTCTTCCAGTAATCCGAAAGTTTGCTTGGGACGGAATGGTGGTATTCCTCAATTGCCTCGGGATATTCTTCGGATATCCTTATCCGCCCCATTATATCCTTGTCCGCAGCGATGTAATAAACCTTCGGATGGGTCCTCAGATCCGGCTTCAGCACTGTGGTTGCATTGTCTGCAATTAGCCGGGACACCTCGCTTTTCGGATCATTGAGGTCACCAAAGGTAATAGCCCTGCCTATGCAAGATGTTACGCACGCAGGAAGCATCCCCGCATCGATCCTGTGAGTACAGAAGGTGCATTTGTCTGCGGTGTGCCTCACCGGGTTGAAGAACCTGGCATCGTAAGGGCAGGCCGCGATACACATCCCGCAGCCGATGCACTTGCCGTAATATATGGTGACCACACCATCGGGCCTGCGTACGGTAGCCTCAACAGGACAGACCTCTACACAGGGAGGCGTATCACAATGGTTGCACAGTCTTCTCAGATAGAAGTTCTTCACATCCGGGTATTTGCCCTTCTGGATACCTTTTACCCAGGAACGCCAGTAACCCAGTGGCACGTTGTTCTCACTCTTGCATGCTACTGTACAGGTATGGCAGCCCACGCATTTGCGCTGGTCTATCACCATACCCCATTTCTTAACCTTCTTCTCCAACTATCTCCTCGTATGGCACTTAAGACATTCCATCCTACTGAAAGATTCCTTGCCGTCATGGCACGTGCCGTTTGCACAAAGCATCTCAGCCCTGTTAATCTCTATTATCTTGCCCCCTGCAATCTCTGTGTCCAGTGGGTCAACGATCACATGATGCGTATCTTTCCCTATCCTTACCACCCTGTCCGAGTTCTTGAGTAACTCGATGATGAATCCTGTGTGGCTATCCGCCTTGAAAGGGTGCTCGTGGCAGTCTTCACACTCGTATTTTGCCTTTTCGCCTTTGGTATGGCTCAAATGGCTGAAGGTTACGGGGCCTGGAGAGCCCTTTGCAGTATAGGTAATACTTCCTCCGCCCACTGTCCTGGAGAGTATAAGGATAAGGGCTACCATACCGACCACGAGAAGAGTGATCAGCCCAAAACCCAATTTCTCTCCCAGGGTCTCATTAGACGGTAGGTCCTTAATTGTACCCACAAGTTTAAGAATCTGGGCTCTCATTTTCTTTTGTTTCGCTGATTTCATCTGTCCTGCAAGCCTAAAGAAGTGTCCCGTGATAATGGGTAGTAAGCCGTCTCTTTCTGACTTCTTCGGAACTATAATCAGGAAGAAGCATGGGAGAAATCCTATCTGTAACGATGCCTGCCGCTTCCAATTCCTTATGGTATGCCCTTACATGATCGAGGGTCAACTTTCCTTCTTTTGCACTTTCCATGGCATAGGCGCCGGCAGTCCTGCCGGCAATCCGACCGAAGACCAGGACATCAAGGAGGGAATTACCCATGAGGCGGTTCTGTCCGTGAACGCCCCCTGTCACCTCTCCACCGGCGAACAACCCCGGCACACAGGTTTCGCCATTCCCTTTGAACTCAAGTCCCCCATTTTGATAATGGAGAGTCGGATAGACGAGCATCGGCTCTTTGCTGATATCTATTTCATACCTCTTGAACAGTATAAACTTGCCGGGAAACTCTTTTTCAACGGTGCCTTCTCCCATTAAAAGATCTATCATCGGGGAATCAAGCCATACCCCGTACTTCCCATTCGGTGAGGGCACCCCTTTGCCTACCTTAGTGCATTCCCTGATAAAAGAGGCGGATTCAACATCTCTCGGTTCTCTTTCGTAGACAAACTGCTCCCCGTCAATATTGAGCACATTGGACCCCGCGCCCCGGAACTTCTCGGAGATGAGGACACCCTCTGCCTGCTCAGGAAAGACGATCCCAGTGGGATGATACTGGATCGTATGCATATATGACATCTTCATACCGGCCCTGTAACCGAGTACAAGTCCGTCTGCCGTGGCCCCATAATGATTGGTCGTTAAAAAATTCTGTATGTGGACTCTCCCGCACCCGCCCGTTGCCAGAATAACGGCCTTTGCTTTTACAATATGATATTCTTCAGTCTCCAGGTTATAGAGAACCGCGCCTGCACAGTGGCCGTGTTCATTGAGGATGAGTTCCACTGCCGGAGAGAACTCCAGAACGGTTATATCTTTTGGATAATTCCTTGCCTCATCCCT
>JAUXHQ010000115.1 GCA_030621455.1 Deltaproteobacteria bacterium | reverse complement strand
CATGAAAAATCACCTCCCCCCCTTATCAACTGCAGACCAAACATACAAAATTCATTGATTCATGTCAAGAGGGGGCAATCCTAAACTAATCTTTTTGTCACGATCTCTTTTTTCGTGGGGCCCCTGCTCGTCTCTTTATGACCATTTTTTATCTTGACATGAACTTTTACCTGTAATAGTGTCGTTCATATTGATGTACGGTGTAGATATCACGAACAGCCTTCAAGCTTTTTAAAGTTGCCAGAAATGGGGCGATTAGGTCAGGGGATAGAGCGTTGGTCTCCGGAACCAAAGGTCGTGGGTTCGAATCCCACATCGCCCTCCAATAAAATAAAGGGCTAGCGAGTTTTCGCCGGCCCTTTTTTATTTTTCCAACCTCAAATTCCAACTTACATTCGCCACCCCAATTTAGTGAGCTGAGATTTTTTATTCAAGGGATGGATAGCTGGGGTTGACTTATATTCATTTTTTACCGCCCAAAAAAATACCCTGCAAGAAGTAATTGATAGTGGGGAATGTAGGTTCATGAAAGTATGATGGACTTTGTCTACTAAAATGGAAGGGAAGAGCACCCTAAATTTCTCTCCAGCCATATTCGCCAACCAGGGGAACGAAGACACAACTGGTAAACTCTCTCTTCTGCAGGCTCTTCCCGACTCTGGTTATCGTAAAAAGTGTCTGCACGAACCTTGAACCAACAGGAATGACCAGTCTCCCTCCATCGCTTAATTGAGATTCGAGGATACTGGGGATGTCCGGGGACCCGGCAGTAACGATGATTCCATTGAAGGGGGATTCTTCTTCCCATCCCTTGCTCCCGTCACCCACCCTGAATGCCACATTGGTATACCCGAGATCTGTAAGGATTTCTCTTGCCTTCTCCGAAAGGGATTCATGAATCTCTATAGTATATACCTTCTCCGCAAGTTCTGCCAGTATCGCTGTCTGGTATCCTGACCCTGTCCCTACCTCCAGAACAGCGTCTTCTGAATCCAGGCGCAGACATTCTGTCATTAAGGCAACCATATAGGGTTGTGATATGGTCTGTTCCTCTCCTATGGACAGAGGACGATCTTCATAAGCAGATGACCTCAATTCCGGGGGAATAAATCTATGTCGCGGGACCTTCCTCATGGCTTCCAGCACCCTGAAATCGCTTATACCCCTCTTTTTTAGCTGAGTGTCAACCATACGGTAACGTTCAGTTTCAAAATCCATAAAGCATCTCTTCTTCGTATCCAGGGCATCTTACCTTGTCTCACGTCAACCCGACGACATCTTCATTCTTGTCCTCCGTCAACTGAGAAAGGCCAATCGCAGAACATCCTCCACATCCTCCACAAAAAGGAACTCCATATTCTTTCTCAACTCTTCCTCAATCTCAGCCACGTCTTTTTCATTCCTTTTCGGGAGTATTACTGTCTTTATGCCGGCTCGCTTGGCAGCCAGCACCTTTTCTTTCACACCCCCTATGGGCAAGACGGCGCCGGTCAAGGTTATCTCCCCTGTCATGGCCAGGTCACTCCTGACCGGTTTTTCAGTGAGGGTGGAAGCTATCGCCGTAGCCATCGTTATGCCGGCAGAAGGGCCGTCTTTGGGAATTGCACCTGCCGGCACGTGGAGGTGAAGATCATATTTCTCGAAGAAATCAACATCAATATTGAGCTCCTTGCTCTTTGAACGCACGTAACTCAGGGCCGCTTTGGCCGATTCCTGCATAACGTCTCCCATACTGCCGGTGAGGGAAAGACCTTTCTTTCCTGGCATCTTCACCGCCTCAACGAAGAGTATGTCCCCCCCTGATTCTGTCCATGCCAGCCCGGTAGCGACTCCAGGATGCGACGTCCTCTTCGCCACCTCCAGGAAGACTTGCTCGGGGCCTAAAAGGTCGTATAGTCTCTTCACCGAGATAACCGCGGATTCACGCTTCTCTGTAGCCACTTGATAGGCGACTTTCCGACAAACCCTGGCGATTTGTCTCTCCAGGTTCCTGACCCCTGCCTCTCTCGTGTAACCCGTAATAATCTTTCGTATTGCGTTTTTCTGAAACTTTACATCCTTGGCCTTCAACCCATGCTCTTTCAACTGCTTGGGTATCAAATATTTCTTGGCGATACCGATCTTTTCTTCATCGGTGTACCCGGGCAACCTGAGCACCTCCATCCGATCTCGAAGCGCGGGCTGGATAGTATCAAGCACATTGGCCGTGGTTATAAACATGGTCTTCGATAAATCGAATGGAAGATCAATATAGTGATCACTGAAGGAGCTGTTCTGTTCCGGGTCCAAAACCTCCAAAAGGGCGGAAGAGGGGTCTCCTCGAAAATCGGATCCCACCTTGTCTATCTCATCAAGCATAAAAACAGGGTTGTTTGATTTGACCCGTCTGATACCCTGGATTATACGACCCGGCATGGCGCCTATATACGTGCGTCGATGACCACGCATCTCCGCTTCGTCTCGTACCCCTCCTAATGACATTCGGAAGAATTTTCTCCCTAACGCCTTGGCTATGGACTGCCCCAGGGAGGTCTTGCCCACGCCCGGGGGGCCGACAAAGCAAAGGATAGGACCCTTCATGTCATCTTTCAGCTTTCTCACAGCGAGATATTCTATAATCCTCTCTTTAACATCCTGTAAATCATAGTGGTCTTTCTGCAATACCTTTTCAGCTTTTGGCAGATTAAGGTTGTCTTCTGTCCCCTTATTCCAAGGAAGTTCGACAAGCCAGTCAAGGTATGTCCTGATGACAGTATGTTCCGCTGATGCCGGCGGCAACGTCTCAAACCGCTTTAGTTCTTTATCAACCTCCTCCGACACATACTCCGGCAGGTCGGCTTCCTCTATCTTGGCCCTGATCTCGTCCACCTCTGCCTGCCTTTCATCAGTCATACCGAGTTCTTGCTGGATGGCCTTCAACTGCTGCCTAAGATAGTACTCTCTCTGACTCTTATCCATCTCACTCTTTACTTGAGACTGTATCTTACCTCCCAACTCTAATAATTCCAGTTCCCGATTCAACACGGACAGGAGTTTCGTGAGCTTATCCTCCACATTCTCCATTTCCAGTATCTCCTGGCCCTCCTCCAGTTTCATCTTGACCATCGTGGCAACAAAATAGGCAAGCTTCAGGGGTTCATGGATATTCATCACCGCTGCCTGAAGTTCATCCGGTATATAAGGAACGAGTTGCACCATCTTGTGGTACTGAGACGATATAGTCGTCATCAGCGCCCCTATCCTGTCCCCGGTCTCTTCCTTTTCCGGTATAACCTCTATCCTTGCCTTAAAGAACGGCTCTTTCTGTAAGAACTGAGTCACCCTCATCTTCTCCATACCCTGTATGACGAGCCTCATACTACCGTCGGGCATCTTCCACATCTTATGGATCGACATGACCGATCCTATCTCGTAAAGGTCTTCCTCGTTTATCTTCGATTTATCCTTGAATTTTATTGCAAGAGCGCCCACCATCTTGTTAAGCGACATGGCGTAATCAATAGCATCAGTGCTGCTCTTACCCACAATAGCAAGGGGGACAACAGTATGGGGGTAGATAACCATCTCATCGATGGGTATGATAGCCAACTCTTCCGGAATCTTCTCGTCTAACAGCTCGACATCTATCTCTGTTTCTTCCGAAGTGGTATTCTTTGACTCTGATGAAGCCATAGTATCTCCTTATTTAACTTTTTCTTCCATTTCTCTTTCTAGTGCCTGAACGATAACTGCTATTTCCCCCAATTTCTGCGTCACGCTCAGATTATTTAAGATCCTCACCTTTCTTGAACTTGGAAAGACTATCCAGTTTTCGTTCGGGCGCTATCTAGTAACCCTGGCAGGATCTTTTGATATGGTTATGGTTAAAAAACCATCCTTGTACTCTGCCTTGACGTCCACTTCCCTCACAGAATTGGGCAGTATTATGATCCTCTCAAATTCGCTGTAATTAATCTCCATCTGGTAGTAAATCCTCTTTTCTCCACGAGTAAAGTCCTCCCTCCCCCCCCCTATTATAAGCCGATCCTGACAAAAATCCACGGAGAAGTCTTCCTTCCTTACCCCTGCCAGCTCCATCTTGATCACCAGCGCATTCTTCGTCTCATAGATATCCGTGTATGGTTGCCACTTCTCTTCAGGCAGGGACCGGAGGGGATGTTCAGGACTGAACAGGCGAAAAAAATGCCTTTCCATCTCTGAATTGAGCTTTTTTATCTGGTCGAACAAACTATCTGACCGCATATTGTAGTGTCTCCTTCCCGGGATTTGGATATATCAGAGTCACTGCCTTGACCTCAGATCCCGAAATGTCGCAGCTGATCCAACACAACTGCCCTTATCTCTTGAGGCCTTGGTAGGTCTCCGATCAATCTCCCATTTTCTATGAGAGGCCTCGTAAGGGTCTTAAGACTGTTTCCACATTGGCACACGCCTTCCGGCGCACTTTGCGGGACAAACTGAAGCGAGAAACAACTCGGGCACCTGAGGAGCTTCTTGCTCCCCGACATCTTTCCTCTCTTTGCCAGGGGAGTCCCATCTATCTCCACTATATCGAAAGAAAAATCCACGACCGGGGCGCTGGAAATGGATGTCCCTATCCCATAAGCATTCGCCAGGGGGTTGAGTTTAGAGATACTCCTCTCATCCAGTCCTCCACTGACAAAAAGTTTTACATTACTGTGGCCCCTTATGTCAAGTTCCCAACGAACCTCCCTCATAATCTCCAGAAAATCTCCCCTTCTCGATGAAGGTGTGTCCAACCTCACGGCAAATAGATCCTTGCCCAGGACATCCGCTACCCGTATAGCCTCAAACTTCTCATCATTGAACGTGTCTATTAGAGAAACCCTCCTTACCTTTTTCTCGATTACTTCATCGAAGGCCTCCGTTGCCTCTAACGTGTCCCCCATAATGAGGATAAGTGCATGGGGCATAGTACCCACGGGTTCTTCCCCTATGAGTTCAGCGCCCACAACAGAAGACACCCCATCGCATCCACCGATAAAGGCACTTCTGTCTATCATGGGAGAGATGGCCGGGTGCATTCGTCTGGAGCCGAAACTTATCACGACCCTCTCTCCGGCAGCTTTCCGGCATCTAGCCGCAGCCGAAGCCACACCCGAGGCCTGACAGAGAAACCCCAAAAGGGAAGTCTCGTAAGATCCGAAGTCAGTGTAATTGCCTTCTATCTCAAAAACCGGATCATGGTCCCTGAACAGGGTACCTTCGGCGAGACACTTCACATTCACATTTAGCCCTTCCAGGAGTTTTGCGCACTCCTCCACCCCTGTCAAAACCGCCCACTCCCAATCTCGCGGCAATTTCTTGGCTATGACCTCAGCTTTAACCCTCTTGTCTATCCCCCTGGCCCTGAGGATATCAAGGGTTCTGGGGAAGTAAATGTCAGTTGCCTTGCCGTCCTTTATGTCCTGGGAAGTTACGATATGAAACACATTCACTCCCTCCTATCAGAAATTATCGACCTGTGCGGTTACACAAACCTAGTGTCTTGAAGTGTCTCTGATGATTCAGTTAACAGGATTGTGTTAAGCGCCGGCTGCTTGTTTCGTTTGCTTGTTATACGTAAGGAACTGGCCAACATCCAAATATACATAAGAGACGTATAAACCCATTATACATACAACCTCATGCCAGAATGTAGTTCATAACAAGCAAACGAAATAAGTAGCCGGCAAGCGGTAAACCTTCCAAACTTCAGAGGTCAAGAAATTTTGGAACTCAATTAACTTTTTCATTCTAGACCTCGTGCCTCACACCATATCTCATATATACCCCAACTTCTTCATATACACGGTCAATATGGATATTGCCGCGGGCGTAACCCCGGAGATCCGGGATGCCTGTCCGAGAGAAAGGGGTCTTATCTTCAAAAATTTCTCTCTCACCTCATTCGACAACCCCGGGATATTCTCAAAGTCAAAGTCACGAGGTATGCCAAGCCCTTCCATCTTTTTGAATTTTCGTATCTCTCCCCTCTGTCTCTCTATATACCCCCTATACTTGATTTGAATCTCCACCTGACGGGCCTCACTACGGGACAGCTCGGGGTAGGTTGAGTGGTCAAACATCTTCAGGTCTTTGTATGATATCTCGGGTCTTCTCAGAAGCTCTTCCAGACTGAGTACATTATTCATGGGGCTGCTCCCGATCTCAAGCAGTTTCTCGTTCGTAGTCCTGTCGGGGTTGATCTTAGTGGTCTCAAGACGCTCTATCTCACCCTTAATTGTATTTACCTTTTGGTCAAACCTGTTATACTCCTCAACACTCACCAACCCTAACCCGTAGCCTTTCTCCCGTAACCGGAGGTCCGCGTTGTCCTCTCTCAGCAACAATCGATATTCCGCCCTGGATGTGAACATACGATACGGCTCATCGGTTCCCTTGGTAACGAGATCGTCTATCAGTACCCCGATATATGCCTCGGATCTGTCGAGGATAAAGGGCTTCTCATCCCGTATCTTCAGGACTGCATTGATCCCGGCCATCATGCCCTGAGCGGCAGCCTCCTCGTAGCCGGTAGTTCCGTT
>JAUXHQ010000089.1 GCA_030621455.1 Deltaproteobacteria bacterium | reverse complement strand
TGAACAATGGCAAAATCCTCCTGATAAACCTTGGCAAGGGACGGTTCGGCGCCACAGTAAGCGCCCTTCTTGCCAATCAGATCGTAACCCGTTTCAAACTAGCTGCAATGAAACGGGGGGATATGAGCCATGAAGAAAGAAAGGATTTTTTTCTTTATGTGGACGAGTGCCATAACCTCCCTTCAGAGAATTTTACGGAACTCCTGTCCGAAGCTCGTAAATTCAGGATGGGGTTAGTCCTGGCCACACAGTATACGGCCCAGCTTGGCGCAAGCGAAGCTCAACAAAATAGCTTTTTGTCCGCTATACTGGGAAACGTCGGGACAACACTGATCTTCCGACTGGGTCAGGAAGATGCCGGCAAACTCGCCACTGCCCTCCATCCTTATTTTTCTTCTCTGGATATCTGTGGGTTGCCGAACCGGCAGGGTTATACCCGTATGCAAATCAATGGCGAAGCGACACCGCCTTTCAGTTTTCGTACGGAAAAGGATACGACGCCTTACAGCAGAGACCGGGCATCTCATATTCGCAGTTTTTCCAGACTGAAGTACGGCAATGATGTGAAGGACATAGATGCACAGATCCTTCGTAGACGCAATATCTGGAAAGGGGGTAGTCGGTTAGCTCCACCAGGTTGCGGGTAACATCTTGGAATTACACGACAAATCTTTCATGAACGGCAAAATAGGCTATATGCCCAAAATACTCATAGATTATAGGCTGTTAGCATTCATTAGGAGGAGCTAACCGACTACCCCCTTTTCGAGGAATACCACCACGTACTTGAATCGATAGGGTTTGAAAACGGATGGGTTCAATACCCGGATGACGTTGACGGCGGTTTTCTCCCGGATTTTAAAGTTAATGGCCGGTGGAATTAAAACGTGAAAATTGAATGAATATTCATTTTTTTGCTTGACGACAAACAAGGCTTTATGTTAGTAAGATGAAATACTTTACACAGTGTTGCCTCCCACCACTTGTCAGCGTCGATTGGTAATTACTGGATGTTGCGTTTTGGGAGGTTAATCTTGATATAATAAGAGAGAGCCTTGCGATGATATATCAGTTGAATGCCAATGTTCGGAATTTTGGTGAGACCATATCTGAACTGAGCGGTGTAGACATAAGCACATGTTACCAGTGTGGGAAATGTACCGCCGGTTGCCCAGTTGTTATGGAGATGAGCCATACTCCGAATCAGATAATGAGACTAATCCAACTAGGGCTTAAAGATGAGGTTTTGAGTTCTCCTACTCCCTGGTTATGCGCTTCATGTGAAACATGCACAACTCGGTGTCCCAAAGAGGTGGACATTGCCAAGATTATGGATACCTTAAGAATACTGGCGCTCAAAGAGGGTTACAAACGCAAGGAGCCCAATGTCGTTGCATTTAATAAGATTTTCTTGGATTCTATAAAGAATAACGGCAGGTTGCAGGAAACAAAGTTGGCCATGGCCTTTAACTTTAAAACCTTGCAGTTTTTTAAAGACATGATGTTAGGTCAGAAGTTATTTATGAAAGGCAAGATATCCTTTTCCGGTGATGCGATAAGCGGGGTAGATGCTGTTAAGGCTATCTTCGAGCGGTCAAAGGGGTTTTTGGATAAAGGGGAAAGATAATGGCATACGGATATTATCCGGGCTGCTCTGCTCATGGGACAGCCAAGGAATATGATATTTCTACAAGGAAGGTCTGTGTGAAGCTGGGTATACAGCTGGAAGACGTAGCGGACTGGAACTGTTGCGGCGCTTCCCCGGCCCATGCTACGAGTGAAGAGCTTTCTCTCGCTCTCCCGTTGAGGAATTTAGCGCTGGCTGAGAAACAGGGGTTGAACAGCATAATGACCACGTGTTCGGCCTGCTATAACCGTCTCAAAGTGGCCCACGAAACAGTTAAGGAAAGCCCGGAGACATTAGACAGAATAAACGATATCGTGGGAGAGCCGTACAATAAGACCCTCAAGGTTACGCACTTCGTTAATTTCTTATCTGAGGAGGTTGGCCTGGAAAAATTGAAGGAAAAGGTCGTGAAGCCTTTGAAAGACGTTAAGGCCGCGTGTTACTATGGTTGTCTTCTGACCAGACCTCCGGAGTTGGTGACTATTGACGCGGATCCGGAGAATCCTACAATAATGGACGGTATTGTAGAGGCCCTGGGAGCAGAGGCGCCTGATTGGTCGCATAAGACGGAGTGTTGCGGCGCCAGCCTTGCTTTGAGCAGAACCGATATTGTGGTGAGATTGAGCGGTGAAATCTTAAAGGCTGCAAGGTTTGCGGACGCGGATTGTATTATTGTGGCATGTCCGTTGTGCTATGCCAATCTCGATATGAGGCAGTCACAGATAGCCTCCAGGCATGGAGTCGATTACTCTTTGCCTATTTTATTTATCTCCGAATTGATGGGTATCGCTTTAGGGGTAAATTATGATGAACTCGGGATTGACAAACATATGGTTAGCGCGGCGAATATGTTAAGGGAAAAGGGGTTAATGTAAGGCAATTGTGTATAAAGGGGTGCAATTGTGTCAAGAATCGGAGTATTCATTTGTCACTGCGGTGTCAATATCTCAAGTGTGGTTGATGTGGAAAAGCTGGCTGAAGAGCTGGCCCATGAAGATGGTGTAGCCTTCTCAACTGAGTACAAGTATATGTGTTCTGACCCGGGGCAGCGGATAATCAAGGATGCCATGGAAGAACACGACCTGGATGGGGTTGTGGTCGCATCCTGTTCTCCCAGGTTACATGAGAGGACATTCCAGTTATGTGTAGAGGGAGCAGGACTAAACAGATACAAAATGGAGATGGCCAATATCAGGGAGCAATGCTCCTGGGTCCACAAAGACAAAGAGTTTGCAACGGAAAAGGCCAGGGATCTTATCAAGATGGCCGTGGCCAAGGTGCGGAAGAACCAGCCTTTTGATCAGCTCTCCATCCCGGTTTTTAAGAAGGCCCTTGTGATCGGAGGGGGGATCGCCGGGATGCAGGCGTCCATAGACATCGCCAATGCCGGGCATAAGGTTACACTGGTTGAGAGGACACCGACCATCGGCGGGAGGATGGCCCAGCTCGACAAGACATTTCCTACCTTAGACTGCTCTGCCTGAATACTTACACCTCGGATGGTGGAGTCATCCCAAAACGACAATATAGAGATACTGACTTACTCAGAGGTTGAGGAAGTTGGAGGGTACATAGGTAACTTTGAGGTAAAGATTCGCAAGAAGGCCCGTCTCGTTGATCTGGAAAAGTGCACTGGATGTGGTACTTGTTACCAGAAATGCCCTGTAAAGGTTCCGAGTGAATTCGATATGGAGATGGGCATGAGAAAAGCCATATACGTGCCGTTTCCGCAGGCCGTTCCAAACGTGCCTGTTATCGACAAGGAACATTGCAGGATGTTTACAAAAGGTAAATGCAGTATATGCCAGAAGCTCTGTCAGGCAGACGCTATAGACTACGAACAGGAAGACGAGATCATTGAGGATAAGTTCGGCGCCATTGTGGTGGCGACAGGATACGACCTCTTTGATGCCAGTGTCTACGGTGAGTATGGTGGCGGCAGGTTTAAGGATGTTATTAGCGGCCTCCAATTGGAGCGGTTGATCAGTCCGTCAGGTCCCACGGGCGGGCATATAATCCGTCCGTCTGATGGGAAAGAGCCTAAAAACGTCGTCTTTATACAGTGCGTAGGATCCCGTGACGTTGAAAAAGGGCGGCCGTATTGTTCCAACGTGTGTTGTATGTACACGGCGAAACATGCGGTATTGCTTAAAGAACATTTACCTGAGGTTCAAACGAATATTTTCTATATGGATATACGGTCTCCGGGTAAGAATTATGAACAGTTTGTCCAGCGGACAATGGAACAATTCGGGGCCTTGTATATCAGAGGAAGGGTTTCGAAGATCTATCAGCGTGGAGACAAACTGATAGTGAAAGGCGCTGATACTCTGGCAGCCTGCCAGGTGGAGGTGGAGGCGGACATGGTTGTTCTGGCTACGGGTATTACCGCGCGCCACGATTCTAAAGAAGTAGCCACTAAGCTCGGCATCCCCTATGATGAGTTCGGGTTTTTCACAGAACTCCACCCAAAGCTGGCGCCGATCGAGACCGTCACATCCGGGGTATTTCTGACGGGCGCCTGTCAGGCTCCGAAGGACATCCCGGACACTGTTGCTTCTGCCAGCGGCGCTGCATCAAAGGTTGCGGCGCTCTTCAGCAGCGACCGAATGTCGATGGCGCCGCTTGTTTCAACTATAGATACGTCTGTCTGTTCTATGTGCAAGGCCTGCATGGAGGTCTGTCCTTACGGCGCCATTCAGGAAGAGGAGATTACCTTGCGGGATGGAACCAAGAAGAAACAGCTCACGGTTCTGGAGAGTGTCTGTCATGGTTGCGGTGCGTGTGTCTCCACCTGCAAGTCTTCATGCATAATGCTGAGGGGGATGACCGATGAACAGATCTTTGACGAATTGATGGCTGTAGCTCAGTAATTTACAAAGGGGTGGGGTTATGGAAGAAAGTAATTGGGAGCCAAAAGTAATAGGATTCCTGTGTCATTGGTGCAGCTATGCCGGCGCAGACTTAAGCGGATCGGCCCGTCTGGAATACCCCCATAACATAAGGATTATCAGGATCCCCTGTTCCGGCAGGGTAGACCCCATGTTTATTCTCAGGGCCTTACAAAATGGGGTTGACGGTGTATTGGTTTCGGGTTGCCACCCTGGAGACTGTCACTATCAATCCGGGAATTTTCACGCGAGGAGAAAATTCGCTGTTATCAATAGGCTCCTGAAGTATGTGGGGATTGAACCGGAGAGGGTACAATTCAGTTGGGTTGCGGCATCGGAAGGTCCCAAGATGGCCCAGGTAATAAAGGAATTTGTAGAGGGAGTGAGGAAGGTAGGCCCCAACAGACTTTTTAAGGACGAGAAAAAAGATGGAGAATAGACTGAAGGAAGAGGCGGGGAAGCTGTTAAAAGAAGGCAAGGTGGATTACATAGTAGGTTATGGCAAAGGAACCGTCAATCTTCGAACTTCTCCTCTGATCACGAATAAAGAAGAAGATCTGGAAGGCCTTGTAATCAATCCTTTTATTGCAAATAATCTCAGTAGATACCCTGTGGAATTAAAGGGTAGGGTAGGAATAGTGGTGAAGGGGTGCGATTCCAGATCCCTTACCAGCCTGATGCAGGACAAAAAGGTGAAGAGGGAAGACCTTATTATATTTGGTATTCCGTGCGAAGGCGTGGTTGATTTAAAAAAACTGGCGGGTCAAATCGGCGCAGAGATCGATCGCGTTACAGATGCAGAGAAGGAAGGGGAGAACCTGACGCTTCAAGTGGACGGTTCGAAGAAGACTATACCCTTCAGAGATGTGATATTCGACAAATGTTACGGGTGTGAGCATCCTACCCCTTTGGAATACGACGTGCTACTGGGGAGTGAGGTTACGCCTAACCTTGATATTGAAAAGAGTCTCGAAAAGATCAAAGCACTCGATGATATGGACACCCCGGAGAGATGGGACTATTGGAAGGAACAATTCAGTAAGTGCATTCGATGCTATGGTTGCAGGAACGTATGTCCTGCATGCTTTTGCGAAAGGTGCTTTGTGGACGTCAATATGCCTCAATGGGTTGCCACCTATGCAACGTGGCAGGACAATCTAACCTTTCAGTTAATAAGGACCCTTCACGTTGCAGGCAGATGTTCGGATTGCGGAGAGTGTGAACGGGCTTGTCCTGTGGGCATCCCCCTGAGGAGTCTTCAGAGGAAGATGGTGGAGGAAGTGAAGGACCTTTTCGGTCACGAAGTTGGGATAGACAAGGATGCCCCGCCTGTTTTCAGTCATTATGAAGCTACGGATCCGGACGAGTTCATGAAATAAAAGGTAACAGTTTAGGCATCCTTCATAAAAGCTATAAAGTAGTTTACACTTTTTCTTAAAGTAATACCGATGAATAAATTGAGGGATTAAGGAATTTAGCATTAGTACCCTGCACCCTGTGAGCTATTAGAATACGAGAGATTTATATTATGGGTTATAAGAAGATCAAGAAAGACCAGTTAAAGACTCTTTTCAACGAATTGAGCAAAGATTGTTCCCTCTTTGTGCCTTCCGGATCAAAGGGATATGTGGGCTTTGACCCTTGGGATGGGAATAGCGCTGATTTTACTGAATGGTACGGGAATACGACGATTCCCCCAAAGGCGCTTTTCTTTCCCCCTGTGGAAGCGATGCTACGTTTCCGTAAGGGGGAAGCGGGATATGAAATTGAGGAGCTGCTCCCCAACGGACGACCTCAAATCGTATTCGGCGTGCGTCCGTGTGATGCCAGGGCATTGAAGATAACAGACATTCTGTTCTCCGATACTTACAGGGATCCTTACTACCTCAAAAGGAGAGAGAATGCCACCATTGTCGGCTTGGCCTGCAATGAGCCGTGTGACACCTGTTTTTGCACATCTCTCGATATCTCCCCGGGAGAATCGCAAGATGTGGATCTCTTGTGTACGGATATCGGCGATGAACTGTTGATGGAGGCTGTCTCGGACAAAGGGGAAGACCTGTTGTCGAAGATGAGCGGTCTTTCCGATGCGAGCGGCGAAGAAGAATCAAAAGCAAAGCAGTTGGGAGAGTCTGCAAAAGAGAAGATAACCAGACAGATCGATACGTCCGGGTTGCTCGATAAGATGAGGTCGAGCTTCGAAAACAGGGAATATTGGGAAGACGTGTCGAGGAAGTGTATGTCCTGCGGGATATGCACCTATGTGTGCCCCACCTGCCATTGTTTCGACATATGTGATGAGAATAATAAGAAGGACGGGAAACGGGTAAGGAACTGGGATAGCTGCAAGTTTCCGCTCTTTACCAGGATGCCCATGGAGAACCCGCGTCATGAGAAGTGGCGACGGATAAGGCAGCGATATCATCATAAGTTCGAATACTTTCAGATGAATTTTGAAGCCATAGCATGCACGGGGTGCGGAAGGTGTATAAGGGAATGCCCCGTAAATGTTGACGTAACAGAGATAATAGGCGGCATACAGGCGCTCTAAGTGGCTGAAGTTAAAAGTGCATAAAGTAAACTAAAGTTTTGGGGCTTTGTTTGTTTTCCATGTTATTGAGTGATTTTAACAAAGTTAAAGGAGGTTATAATTATGCCACGCAACAAGAAAATTTTAGCGAGCATTACAGCGGCTTTTGCAGTAATTTTGATTTTTTTCTCCGGATGTACTC
>JAUXHQ010000197.1 GCA_030621455.1 Deltaproteobacteria bacterium | reverse complement strand
TTCTTGTTTATCTCTTCCACAGAAGGGCGAACCGGTTTTTTAGTCAACACCTTTACCTTAGGTTCATTCCGGCATATACATTCCGGCATGTCAGGGGGGCATATACACACCCTCTCCAGTGATCTAAAGAATTGCTTAACGATCCTGTCCTCGAGAGAATGAAACGCGATGACACATAACCTTCCCCCTTCCTTAAGGAGATCAACACCATTCTCAATAGCGATATCGAGGTTCGTCAATTCATCATTGACGGCAATCCTGATTGCCTGGAAAGTCTTGGTTGCAGGGTGGATTCTTTTGGGATGAAACCTGGATGGAATGGCAGTCTTAGTAATATCCGCTAGTTGTGTGGTCGTAGTTATTGGGCTAGACTTCCTTTGAGTTGCAATAGCCCTTGCGATCCTCTTTGCAAATCGCTCTTCACCGTATTTCCACAATGTGCTCTCAAGTTCAGATATAGGAAGACCATTAATCAGATCAAATGCCTTGAGCACGGAACGCCTATCCATGCGCATATCGATCGGCCCATCAAGTCTGAAGCTAAAGCCCCTTTCCTTATCCCCCAATTGAATTGAAGATACTCCCAGATCGAGCAGTATCCCGTCAACCTCGTATACCTCCAGATTTGTTAAGATGTTCCTGATGGCCTTGAAATTATCATGGATAATCGTTACCCTATCCCGAAAGTCCTTTAACCTACAGGTAGCAGTCTCAATCGCATCCAGGTCACAATCTATTCCAATCAGTCTTCCATTTGGCGAGACGCATTTCAATATCTCCAATGAATGCCCCCCACTGCCCAAAGTCGCGTCTACGTAAATCCCATCAGGTTGGCAGTTTAGGTATTCTATGACCTCTTTTACCATTACCGGGAAATGCTCAATCTTATCCCTATTCCTCAAAACGCTTTACCGCATTATCCACGGAATCATACCTTCTGAATTGATGACCATTGCCGGCCACTCTTGATATCATTAAGGTGCTTTACGCTCTTCTCCCATAGAAGGATTCATTCACCAGCCTTTGCGCCTTCCACCTCTATTCCTTGTCATACACACCCTATACCCCATGACCCTATATACCGAAATTGGTTAACTCTTTACCCATGTTCTGAACATTTTCTTCAGCTCTTGCACTCTCTTCTATCCATTGCTCCTTGTTCCAGATTTCGATCTTCTTTGTCTGTCCGAGAAAGACGATATCCTTCTCCAAATTTGCATATTTCCTCAGGGAAGAGGGGATCAATATCCTTCCCTGTTTATCTATGGGGCAATCCGAAGCCCCGGATATGAAGAATCGGTTAAACGACTTGACTCCCTCGTCATTCATTGGCTTAGAGCTTACATTTTCCTCTATGGTTTCCCATTCACTAAGCGGATAGGCAACGAGACAACCATCATAGTTGGTAACCACCAATACATTGTCGCCTTTTTTCCTCAATTCCTCTCGAAATTTCGCCGGTAGACTCACCCGACCCTTTAAATCGATTGTGTGCTCGTATCGGCCGCGAAACATAAGAAGATACCACTATTACTACTATTAATGGTTATCGCAAGGTATCATATCATACACCACTATCTTGGGACTTTATACCACTTCATAACCACTTCATAACCATTCCATACCACTTTGTTTGCCAATATACCCACTGATTTTTTCCTTGTCAAGGATAAATTTAAATTTTTTCATTTGTAATAAAATCCGCGCTGGTCAACACAAAGCGTCGATCATTCGGTTCCGATCAAATGATACCAAGGGACAGATAGAAAAATAAGATCACTGAATTTTTTCGACCTGTGCAGTTGGTCAGGGTCACCGCTTGCCGCCCACTTATTCATCAGAGACATTTCAAGACACGAGGATTGAGTAACTATACAAGTCGATTTTTTTCTTGCAATAAAAAAATTGGGTCTTTATTCTATAGGAACTCAATACGGATGGATAACTTCAATATGCGCAATTATAAGAGGAGGAAAGCATGACTGATATCAACCGCGCTATATTCAAAGCCTATGACATCAGGGGGATCTACCCCACAGAAATTAATGAAGAAACAGTTTACAGGACCGCACAGGCATACGCGGTGTTTGTAAAGCCGAAAGAGGTCGTGCTCGGCAAAGACGTCCGCATCTCCTCCCCGTCTCTCTGGAAGGCAGCAGCTAGTGGAATGACCGATGCGGGGGTCAATGTAATAGATATAGGCACCATCTCCACTGATATGCTCTACTTTGCTGTAGCCAGATATGGGTTTGACGGAGGGATCACCATTTCTGCATCTCACAACCCCAGGGAATATAATGGAATGAAGGTGGTGAGAGAAAAGGCCATACCGATCTCGTCCGACACGGGTCTTCAAGACATCCTGGAAATCGCCCTCAAATCTGAGGGTATAGTCGAGAATAAAAAAGGTGAAATCGTCAAGAAAGACATTATGGAAGACTACCTGAATCACATCCGGTCGTTTATCGACATAGGAAAGGTTAGCCCGTTAAAAGTCGTGGCCAATGCTAACTTCGGGCTGGCAGGAGAAGTCGTCAAGAGTTTGACCAGGGATATGCCCGTGGAGATCGTCCCTATCAACTTTACCCCAGACGGAAACTTTCCGAAAGGGCGTCCCGATCCGCTGATCCCACAGAATCGTCAGGAGACGATCAGCAAAATAGACGAGACCGGGGCTGATTTTGGTGTTGCCTGGGACGCAGATGCTGATCGTTGCTTTTTCTTCGATGAAGCCGGGGAATTCATTGAAGGATATTTTATTACTGCCCTCCTGGCTAAGATAATCTTGAAAAAATACCCGGGGAGTAAAATAATCTTCGACCCGAGGCTCACATGGGCGAATATTGATACGGTCACGGAAAATGGTGGTATACCAATCATCAATAAGTGCGGTCACTCGTTTTTCAAAGACAGGATGAGACGCGAAGATGCCGCCTTCGCAGGGGAGATGAGTGCTCATTACTACTTTCGAGACAACTTCTATGCGGACAATGGCATGATACCCTTCATGATGATGTTGGAGGCCTTATCTGTGACCGGAAGTTCGCTTTCCCAACTGCTGTCACCCCTCAGAAGTAAATACTTCGTCTCAGGAGAGATCAACAAAACGGTCAATAGCGCGCAGAAAATCATTGACTTCCTGGAAGACAAGTATCGGGATTCTACGATAGACCATATAGACGGGCTTTCGATTGAGTATCCTGAATGGAGGTTCAATTTGAGGCCCTCAAATACCGAGCCGTTGTTGCGTCTCAACCTTGAAGCAAGGTCAAGGGACCTTATGGAAGAAAAGCGGGACGAAATTGTCAGACTAATACGCCGTATTGATGAAGGATCTTAATTTAAAGGGAGGTAAGAGATGGGAACGGATTTGAAGGGCAAGGTTGCCCTCATAACAGGTTCGACTGGAGGGATAGGGAGGGTAATCGCCCTGAAATTTTCCGAGAATGGCGCCGCTGTGATCATTAATGGAAGAACTCCGGAAAGTGGAGCAGAGACGGTCAATGAGATAAAAGGCCTGGGAGGGAATGCCACCTTTGAGAAGGCCGACATATCAGTGTATGGCGAAGTAAAGGAAATGGTGGATCGTGCGTTGGTAAAAATGCCACAGATCGATATACTGGTCGTCAGCGGTGGCGGTGTCCTTACAAACCCCAATTTCTTCATGGAAATTGACCCTGACACGTATATAGATTTTATCAACAGTCAGTACTTCAGCAGGCTGTATTGTGTCCGGGCGGTCCTGGATCATATGGTCGAAAGGAAAAGAGGGAAGATAGTACTCATAGGAACCGATGCCGGCCGCTGGCCCACGCCCGGCGAAACCCTGCCCGGTGGGGCGGGGGCAGCCCTCGTCATGACCACAAAGGTTCTGGCAGGTGAGATTGCCAGGTGGGGGATAAGGATAAATACGATTTCCACTACTGTAACCGGGGATACGCCGAGTCTGGACAACGTCTTTCACGGACCTGCAGCAAAGATATTTAAGAGAGCCATGGAAAGACAGCCGTTCCCCATAACAACAAATGATATTGCGGAAGCTGCTCTGTTCCTGGCATCAAAGGCTTCGGACCAGATCACCGGGCAAACCCTCAGTGTTAATGGTGGGCTCTGTTTTCCCGGTTAACCTTGCGCAAGAAGGACCTGTCGAAAACCCATAGAAGGAAGGGCATCCTTTATTTGTCGGTTTACACTTTCCAAGGATGCGAGCGCCAACAGACAAATTCCGGGCTGGTGAGAATTGCCCATCAAAATGCTTTTTGGTTTCAGGTGTCAGGTGTCAGGAATGAGAGGCACAAGGTCTGAACACTCTGAAATCTGGAGCGATACAAGCAAAGTGTAAACTACTTTTTTTATATATGAAGGATGCCAATAATAGAGCATTATTTGTCTGTCCCCTTTTACTAACGCCATTCCTAAAAATCAAGAGGACTTTTCGCCTCTTTGATTGTCATGCTCTGGAGGGTATGGGTATAGATCATGGTGGTCTTTACATCGCTATGCCCCAACAACTCTTGAATTGTGCGAATATC